>NZ_JBFUIQ010000058.1:0-24764 GCF_056401795.1 Peribacillus sp. P4_D6 | reverse complement strand
ATCCAAGACATTTTTCTATTGGCTCTCTTAGGTCATCTATTGTGATTCTATCTTCTGCAAACATCTTGACGAGATTAATACGTCCCCTTGGAGAATTGGACTCATTTTTCATAGTTTCGTATGTCGGACAAGCTGGTAAACAATATCCACACTGGACACAATTGAAGGTTTCATCATAGTTTAACTTTCTTTGGAGTTCAGAAATCATACTCATTCTCTTAACACCAACTTCTGTCCCTTTTCCGGGAATATTTTCCCTGGATTTAATATATTATTGGGATCCCAAGCTTGTTTAACCCTTCTCATCATATCTAATCCATAATGTCCTAACTCCATCTCCATAAAGGGAGCTTTCAATGTTCCAATTCCATGTTCTCCTGACAAAGTCCCCCCTAATTTAATCGCAGCCTCAAATATTTCTTCAACCGCTTTTTCCACTCGTTTCATTTCCTCTACATCTCGTTTGTCACAAATAATATTAGGATGAAGATTTCCGTCCCCTGCATGACCGAAGACAACAAGATGAACTTTATATTTTTCACCGATTTCTTTTAACCTTTGAAACATCTCCGGAATCTTACTACGTGGTACCGTGGCATCTTCTGAAACCTTTGTAGGTTTTATTTTGACTATAGCTGGAGAAACCAACTTTCTTGCCTTCCAATATATTTCTGCTTCTTTCTCGTTTCCGGCAATCTTTACACTTACAGCCCCAATCTCTGTAAAAACCTTCTCAACAGTATTCATTTCTTCTTTAATGGCTATTGGATGGCCATCAAGTTCGATTAACAGTATCGCTTCAGATTCGATAGGAAGGCCTAATGGCTGATAATTTTCAACGGCAATCATAGAATGCTGATCCATTATTTCCATTTTTGAAGGAAGAATGCCTGATGTTAAAATTTTAGATATAGCTTTTCCTGATAAAATGAGATCATCAAACACAGCCATCAAGGTTAAAGTAGCAGGTGGTTTAGGAACCAATTTTAACGTTGCCTCAGTTATTATGCCGAGTGTCCCTTCAGATCCTACAATTAGCTTTGTTAAATCATAACCAGTTACATTCTTAATTGTTCGCCCCCCTGTTTTAATAATTTCTCCTTCAGGGGTTACAACTTCTAGGCCAATAACATAATCCTTTGTCACTCCGTATTTTAGCCCCCTGGGCCCTCCCGAATTCTCGGCTAAATTGCCTCCAATCGTAGAAACATGGGAACTGCTTGGATCAGGTGGGTACATGAGTCCGTACCTCTCAGCTGCATCATTAATCTTAGCTGTAAGAACTCCAGGTGAAACCACTGCAATTAGGTCATCAGGCTCAATACTTAAATAACTATCCCATTGAGACATATCTAAAACAATCCCTCCTTTTACAGGTAATGGACCTCCACTTAGAGAAGTCCCTTGCCCACGAGGGTAAACTGGAATCTTATATTTATTTGWCAATTTTAAAATAGATGACACTTCTATTTTATTCTTCACTTGAATCACCATATCAGGGAGAAACGTACCAAAAGAAGCATCGTAACTATAACTATGTCTATCAGATAAACTCGTAAAAATTTGGTTAGAAGGAATGATTTCCTTTATTTCATTCAATTTCAAGTCCATTTTATTTGGCTCCTTCTCATGCAACGCCGCTTCCATTAATTCCTCCGAATGGGGCTTGAGCAGTTGTAGGCTGTTGGTTGCAATACTTTTGTCGCCAATTCCTATAAACATTTGTACTTCAAATTTCATCCTCCACTTCCTTGGAATACTCGCGCTTCCAAAGTTCAATATATTCCGTTGCATTATGAATATTTTCATTCTTCTCTGCTTCCGTCAGCTCCCTGACCACTTTAGCAGGAATTCCTATAGCTAGCGCTCCTTCTGGAATAATCCTACCTGGTGGTACAACTGCCCCAGCTCCTACTTGTGCTCCCTTTCTAACGGTAGCACCATCTAAAACTTTCGCTCCAATGCCGATCAAAGCTCCATCCTCAATTTTACAGGCATGTAGGACAGCACCGTGTCCAACAGTTACCCTTTTCCCTATATGTAAAGGGAAATCGGGTGTAACATGACAGATACAACCATCTTGCATATTGGTAMCTTCCCCTATTTCAATAAAATTTTTATCATCTCCCCTTAACACGGCTTGTGGCCAGACGCTCACATCCTTTGCAATCCTAACGTCTCCAATAATTTGCGCTGACTCATGTATAAAGGTTTCAGAATTAATGGATGGAACTCTTCCTCTTAAACGATGAATCATCAACACCATCCCCCTATCACTCTCGTAATTAATATTAGATGTTATATATTTAACTCTTTATAAGATTGATCAGATTTTTCTAATCCTAATTCTTTTAATATTTCCTCAGTATGCTGCCCTAGCAAAGGAGCTGCATTTCTTATTTGACCAGGATTTTTTGATAATTTGATAGGAATACCTAACGCCTTAATTTTTCCTGCAATAGGATGTTCTAACTCCTCAACCATTCCCCTGGAAATAGTATGTGAATCAGTTAATGATTCTGGATAAGAATTAATTGGTCCGGCAGGTATCCCTACTTCTTCAAACTTCTCTAGCCAATAACTTCTTGGGCGTTTACTTGTTTTTTCTTCAATTAATTGTATAAAAACCTTTAAATGCTTGATCCTTGAAGGATCATCGATAAATCTTACGTCATTTAGGAATTCGGGTCTCCCTATGATATGACAAAATACAGGCCAATGATGTGGTGTATCTGCTCCGACAGTGAAATAGCCATCACTCGCTTGAAAGGCTTGATAGGGTGCCGACAATCGGTGTCCGCTCCCAGTAGGTTCTGGGGTTTCACCATTAACCCAATATTGCGTGCTTTCCCAAACAGATAATGCAAGGCCGGTATCAAATAAAGAAGCATCTATAAATTGACCTTCATTTGATTGAACACGTGCATACAAAGCAGATAGTATTCCATAGGCAGCGAAAAGTGCTACACCCAAATCTGTGATAGGCAACCCACACTTTACTGGGTTTCCACCTCGTTCTCCGGTCACACTCATGATTCCCGTCATTCCCTGCGCAATTAAGTCATAGCCCCCGCGGGATGAATAAGGTCCATATTGACCAAAACCGGAAATAGAGCAATAAACTAATCGAGGATTAATCTTGTTCAGGGTGTCATAATCTACACCCAATCGCTTAACTACACCCGGACGATAATTCTCAACTAGTACGTCTGCTGTTTCAATTAATTTATAAAATATTTTCTTGTCTTCATCATCTTTCAAATTCAGCGTCATGCTCCGCTTATTTCGATTAATAGCCATAAAAGCAGCACTTTCTCCATCGATGTGAGGTGGCCATCTTCTAGTATTCTCACCAGTGGGTGGTTCAATTTTAATTACATCAGCTCCCATATCGGCTAGTAACATACTGCAATATGGGCCTGCCATTACCTGACTGAGATCTACGATACGGATGCCATTCAAAGCACTCATCAAATCAATCCCTTCTAACTTTTAATAAATATTTATTAATCTATCAACACAGTATCCTCCATAAAAATCATAAATAAAGTTCATTGTTCCGAAGAATAGTTACACCGTCTATTTCCACCATAGCGTCTTTAACAACCATATCGTAATGACCTTTTGCCTTAATTACCCCACCAATATAAGCATTCGTACCTAAAGCAACGTGAATGGTGCCAAACACACCTTCATCACTTAACATACTATTTTCTAACTCACATTCCGGGTTCATACCTATTCCAAATTCACCTGCATGATAGATGTTCCCATCTTCATCATTTCGTTCAATTAATATTTTTTTAAATAAATCAGCTTCCTTTCCCCCTGTAATGGAAACAGCCTTCCCCCTCTTAAACTCAACAACCACAGGAGTATCTATAAGGCCAACTCCTGGTATACTTCCATCTACCACTAAGACACCTTCTGCTGATCCTTCAACAGGTGCGATACTGGATTCGATGCAATGCACAGCAGATATATCCTTGGTATTAGCAAAACCTGTTAATGCTCGCCCTTCCCTTCCTTTAATGGATAGTCGTAAATCCGTTCCTTGAGAAGTCGTTACCCTAACTACATCACCGGTGGTTAATAAATTTGCTACCTGTTCCACTTGGGGTCTAAGTGAAATAAAATCAGCTTGTAATCCTTTACTCAGCAAAATGTTATCATGGGATTCTGGCAAGACTAAAACTCTAGCACCAGCTGCTTGTGCCTCATGACGAGCATTTGTGTGTGCGATGTTATAAGTAGTTGGAGCAATCACAACATCTACTTCTTTCATAGCTGCAGCGACTGGATCGGGTAGCGCATCACCATGCCCCTTTCTTGGTGGCATGGACATCGTGATCGGTTCAGCACCTAAAGAGTAGGTTACAGTTGCTAATGTTTTAGCAATACTTTCTGTTTGAAAATCCGTTAAGATCAACACTTTCTCTCCTTCTACAACTCCTGCCAATACTTTTATCAACGCAATAGCACCTGGATACATCATAACTTCCTTCATCGCTTGTGGATCCTCCCCTTCGTCTATTAATTTCTTAATCATCTTCCTTGGAAAATTGGTATTTGTTTATTAAAAAAAGACTCAATGGCATGTTTGTGATCTCGTGTATCCTGGCAAGTTATGAAAGCATCTAACTCATATGTCATAGCTTCCTTCCAATTTAAATCCATTGTTTTTTGAATTGTCTCTTTCGCATTCCTGACAGCTATTGGTGCACGTGAGGCTATCATTTTTGCCCACTCTAAAGCTTCATTCATTAATATAGTATGAGGAACAACTTTACTAGCCAAACAACGTTGAAATGCTTCATCAGCAACGACGGTTTTGCCCGTTAATATAACTTCTTTTGCGTAAGCCTCTCCTACTAACCTTACAAGTCGGGTAGGTCCGACAACTAATCCTACCTTCACTCCTGCTGCACACAGCTTAGCTCGCTCGGACATAATTCGAATATCACAAGCTAAGATCAGTTCAAATCCCCCACCAAAAGCATATCCATTAACAGCAGCAATCACTGGCTGTGGCATTTCATTAACAACATCATAAATGCGGCAATCTTCTTCAAGAAAGTAGCGTACAGTCTCAGGGGTCAATTCACCTTCTTCATTTAAATCAGCTCCTGCACAGAATGCCCTGTCACCTTCTCCTGTCAAAATAATGACTCGAACATCAGTACGAGACTTTAGATTTTCCATATACGGCACAAATTCTTCACGGAATTCCCTCGTCAAAATATTCATTGGTGGGTTATTAATCGTTATGGTGCAAATCTGATTTTCAATATTGGCCTTTATCAACTTCATTGTTCCATCTCCTTTCTAACCTTGCTGATTCACTTCCAACGACTTCTCATTTCTCTTAGAAAAATCCTCCAATCGACCGTCAATCCCTTTGCTTCTTTGATATTTATCCCAAAAAATTACCCCGATTGGACAAAGAATTGAAGAAGTAATAGTAGAGATAGAAATTTGAATTGTGGCTAGATTAGCTATTTGCTGAAAACTTTGTGCCTCTTCTAATGACATAAGTCCTGCTCCTGCAGCAACTGAAGCAGCTGCTGCTATGGCCGCTGGTGTTCCCACTGCATTCCCTGCGGTTGATGCCTCGGCAACGGGACCAATTGTACTTTTCTCTCCAAATATACGATAAACAAGGATTCCTGTTAGACCGGTAATAATGACCGTTGCAAAACCCAAGACAAGACCGCCCCAAACAGCTTCAGCATTAAAGAAACTCATGAAGTTCATTCCTGCTCCTAAACAAAAGGCAAAAAAGGGAACAAGTAACGTTTCACCTGGCTTTAGAAATTCTCTAATGTCCTCATCCAAGTTTCCTAATAGCATCCCTAATGCAATTGGTAACAATACCGCGATGAATGCAATAGCAGGGAAGTTAATTCCTACTATTCCCAATGCCATCATGGTAAAGAATGGACCATCATTTAATGTCAAAACAGAGATTGCTCCAACATCTGAACGGTTACCATATTGTCCTGTGAGAACGGCATACATTCCTTCATTTCCATTTGTCATTGCAGCAATAATGGCAAGAGTGGATAATCCAAGGAGCCCGTTCATAGGATCAAAAAAGTAACCGAATAGAAGGCCAATTGTAATTCCAGTCAAACACTTACTAGAAGTTAATAGAATCCCTTTTTTTAAGGCTTTTCCACCCACTCGTAAATTCATCTGACTGCCTGCACAGAACAAGAATAAACCGATAAGTGTCAATGTCCCGTTTTTAAAGAGAGCTTCCGTAAACCCTCCAATTCTCATAAACTCATAAATGCCTTCTTCGACAGGTGTTACTCCTAATGATTTAAGAAACTCCATAACAAGTGGAATATGGAGCTGATCAATCGTATTAAAGAGTGCCCCCAACATGAGTGGGATCACCATAAGTCCCCCTGGTACTTTTTCAATCCTTCGCTTGATCCTCATAAAATCACTCCCAAATGGAATTTCCATGGAAAACGCTTACAATTTTCGAAAGATTATTTTTGTTATGGAAATCGAAAATACATTAGTTTTTCATAAGTCACCCTCACCTTTCATTTTCTTTTTCATCTATTACTAATGCAATTACTGTACCAAGTTGTTAGAAATATCGAAAAATTAAATAAACCCTTATTCTAGACAAATTTAGCTTTACTTTTCAGAGAAAATAATCAGTAGCAAGACCCTTTTCATTTCGCAAAATGCAAATTAAAAAAGGAGGTTAGCCCTAATAAATATTAAAAAGGACTAACCTACTACCGATTTCTTCATTAATCGCAAAATGCAAACTACATTTGCATTTTGCGATTAATTTCAAACTTATTGATTTTCCTATAGAGAGTAGCTACGTTTATTCCTAAATCCTTCGCAGCCTTCTTCTTTCCATTCAATGTTTCACCATGTTTTTTTAAAGATTCGATAATCATTTTTTCTTCCATATCTGCTAAGGTTAATCCTTGGTCTAAAACACTTTGATTAGCTTTGACCCTAACTCTAGTGGGTAAATTTTCTAATGTAATCCAAAAAGATTTTGCCATATTGATAGCGTATTCCACCGTATTTTGTAGCTCTCTAATATTTCCTGGCCAATTATAAGAACATAGACATGCTTCGGCTTCTGGAGTAAAGCCCCTTACTTGCTTTCCAGTAATATTCACATAGTGATTAACAAAATGGTGAAGAAGGACGGCTACATCTCCCACTCGCTCTCTTAATGGAGGAATATGAAGGGGAATAACATTTAATCGATAAAATAAATCCTCTCTAAACTCTCTATCCTTTACCATTTGCTCTAAGTTTTTATTGGTTGCTGCCAGCACCCGCACATCAATATCTAGAGACGAATTAGAACCTATCCTTTCAACCCTTCTATCTTCTAAAACCCGCAAAATTTTAACTTGTAGATGAAGTGGCATATCACCGATTTCATCCAGAAAAATAGTTCCGCCATTAGCCATCTCAAATTTTCCAGGCTTCCCTTTTTTCCTCGCCCCAGTAAATGCTCCTTCGTTATATCCAAATAATTCACTCTCTAGCAAATGTTCTGGAATTGCGGCACAATTAATCGCCCTAAAGGGTTTGTTTACCCTTTGACTTTCTTGATGCACGGCCCTTGCGAAAAGTTCTTTACCAGTCCCACTTTCACCCAAAAATATTATGGTGGAGTCAGAGGTTGCGATTTGTTTCGCTATATCTTTCACTTGTAGAATCGCTTTACTTTTCCCTACGATAATGTCAAAGGTTGAATCATCTACCTCTGACGTAATCGAATATGCTAATTTTTGCACATCTTTTAAATCCTTAAATGAAATGGCCACTCCAATAATACGATCATCATGAACAAGTGGGATAACACTACCAATGACCTGAATCATTTTTTTATGTATTTGAAGTGAAAATTCAATGTCTGTATATCCTTTCGCTGTTGATAAAACTTTCGTAATAGGCAAATCAGGGATGATATCCGAGACATTAAGAGTGAGGATTTCATTTCTTTTCATCTTTAGTGTTTTTTCTGCAGAACGATTTAGCTCCAAGATATACCCATTTTGATCTACTGCGATGATTCCTTCATACATCGATTGCATAGCCACTTGAAGCATTTGAAACATATGTAGATACTTTCCTAACAACGTTTTTGCATTTATTTTACTGCTAATTAAGTCAGCCATTTTCCCAAGGTAATTCGATAAAACAAGCTGTCTATCTTTAAACTCTGCCTTCTGTTCTTCAGAAAATGCGGTTAAACTAATCACCCCAACGTTTTTCCCTTCATGTTTCAGGGGAAAGGACACATCTGCTTTTTCGGGGCAGTTTCCATGGAGAATGCAGCTTTTACAAACATCATGAAAACCTGGTTCAAAGTTATAAACATGCTTCCCTGTTTTTATCACTTCTTTTATAATATGTCCTCGAACCGGCTCACCCACAACAGCATGATGACCACCACCTGTAGCAGCAACCACCACTTTATTCTGATCATAAACAATGACTTCCAAATCTAATACTGACTTAATTGCTTCTGCTACCAAATTCACTTCTTCTTGCACTTCAAAAAGGATCGATTTTCCCATCTTCCTCCCCCTATTTAGTAAGACATAGATCCTTAATAATTTTCGTTATATATAATTCTTCTGCTTGTTAAAAGGAAAACCTTCTTTTTATAAAATGAGTTTATAAAAAGAAGGTACTCTATTGTGCTTTCGTATTCTTATATTACTGGGCGTGAATTGGCCAATTCTCATTATTCTGCGATTGCCAATGAATAAACCGCTTCACATTTTTGCTTAGGAATACGTTAGGACAAAGTAATCTCTTATGCTCTTTTATAAAAAGAAGTCTGGTTCTACAATGTTGAATCATAATCGGATATGTGTAGCAGAAATAACTGAAAGACGAAAATCTATATCTGCATCTATTTGCACTAAGGACTTTTTGAATCGTATTAACTGGATAGGCATGGCCGGATGGTATTGTTGTTCGTAGTTGGAAGATTCCCGAAATGGATTTCTAGATACGGAATCCATTATTTTTTTGGCTTTTTCCCATGCCCATTGACCAGAACGGCTAGGATAGAACTCCATTACACTCTCTGCTAGTTTACTTTCTCCGGCTGTTAATACCTCCTCTGAAGTAGTATATTCCTTTAACATCAATAATCAAACCTTTAAAATTAAATCGCCAAAAGCCTTTCGGGATTCAGGAAACACTTGATTTAAAATAGTGTGAAACTGTAGTTTAGCTTCCACAATTAGAGCGTTTCCGCCTGGATAAATTTCACCACATTAAAATTTTTAAGAAGAATTCCCCAATGATAGATTTTGAATTTCTGCTTGGTGATTATACAGAAATAGAGAGTTGGATCCTAAATGGGCGTGTTGGTTTATCTCTATACCTCAGCCTGATTAGGGCGTTTATAGATTTACTTAATTATCTCTAGGAATAACCCCAAGAAAAAAAGCTACCAAGATTGGCAGCCTACAAGGGAATAAGGTATGATAGCAATTTACTCTACTTAATACAGTTTTTTTACTCCTTTACATTAATAGTATTTATTTTTTTACCACCTATAAATTTTTCTTCTATTTGAAAAGACCTGTATCATTCATTCCAATTAAAATCTTCTTTTATACTGATGCGGTTCTTTGGTCATCACCAGTTAGCATCACCGTTTTAAAACCCATACGATTCAATTTATTGATGACTTCTTTTGATGATTCTCTCATTTCATCAGCTACTGCAATGATGGATAGGATTTCTTTTTCCGTTCCTAACACCATTAAGGTCTTTCCTTCAGCCATTTCGAGCCATTTTCCCTGACCTTTCGAAAAATATTCGTTAAATAGAAAAACCACCCCGCGTCGCAAAGTGGTGGTTTTTCTCGTTGTTCAACTTACTATTCCACCCCTACTTGGCTAGCGAATTAGGGTGACTTGTTCATCGGTGACATACCAATGGATTTCTTCACTTATTATTATATACACAGGCGATCAATTAATTCATATTAAAAATGATCCTTGTTTCTGGAACTCTTCATCTTAAAGCTAAAACTTAAAAATTAAGTGAAATTTGTGATAGAATTTGTTAAGCATATACAAGCGTATTTATTTTCATACTTTAATTAAGACAACTACGAAATATCGGTCTTTTAAAGAAATTTGCCTAACAAAAGAAAATAAGCCTGAACCAGAATAATGGTTCAGGCTTATTTTTATACCAAAATATTTTTGGTAGCATATCGTTGCCAAACGGCAATTAAATGGTAATAGTCATAATTGCGCTTTCAAATCTGCACGATAATCGTCTATAATCGCTTGTATCTCCGGATCAGCCGGAACATTTGTGACGTCGTAGAGAAATCCATCGGATTCGACCAAAGTCATTTTGGCGTCAACGACTTCAAAAGTCAAATTAAGACGGCCCAAATAATGTTCTTGTTCTCCGCCAGCTTGAGTAATTGGCACCATCACCTCTCCGTTGAATTCATATTCGGGAGTTTCGATGACCTTGTGTGTATCTGCCCCGATTACCGCCGAAACTCCGGGAACCTGAGCCAGCTTGTGGTCTTCGGGATTTCCAGCATGCGAAAGGACAATGTTTACGTCTGACTTCTCACTCACTTCAGGAAGCAACGCATTCAAGGCTTCAACCGGTTCGATGAAATCGAGGTCTGCAACATCATCCCAACCGCGAATTTCCGGCTTCATCGAAGTAAGGCCGATCATCCCGACTTTAACGCCTGAGAAAGTAAAACTCTTCCAAGGCTTGACATTCTGTATGTACTTTCCTGTTTCCCTATTAATGACATTTCCAGTAAGGATGGGGAAATTTACGTTGCGATGGTAATCCTTTAACTGTTCATAACGGCTGTCCGGTGTGCCCTCCCCGGAAGGGTATACGCGGAAGTCGTTGTTTCCGAGAGCCATTGCATCATAGTCCAAAGCTTTCAACAGGGACGTCTCCAACTCTCCTTGACCCGCTTGAAACTCGCCGCGCAGGAAGACATCCCCGCCATCGACGAGAAGCACATTCTCCTCTTCATTGCGCACACTTTCAATGATGGTGGCATACTTCGCAACAGAATTGTGATGAACGGTTCCATCATCCAGCGTGACGATGTCATCCAAATGACCATGAAAGTCATTTGTCTGGAGAATGGTGAGTTCAAACCTCTTTCCCTCCTTGAGCTTTTCCTCCGCATCTGCCTTATCGGGAATTGCGGCAAAAGCGGCAGCCATCGCCAGCGAAAAGCAGCCCTTCAAATAAATCTTCCTTATTATATTCATACTATTTCCTCCATGCATTTACTCTATTAAATGATAAAAATAGTTATTTAGTTTCCAGTCTTTTCGATTTCTCAAGAGCTATTCGATTGTTTTTTCTTCAAAGTTAGTTTTTTCTTCTTTTTCATTGCCGATCAAATCATTTGTCGATTTTTTAAATTCTTTTAATGTGTTTCCAAATGCCCTTCCAATTTCGGGTAATTTAGAAGGGCCAAAAATGATTAACGCTATGACTAGAATGAGAATTAAACCAGGGATGCCGATACTGGATAACAAACGTCTCACCCTCTATTCCATGATGGTTTGTTAGTACTCAAAAATGAGATCATCACTTATAAAATTGGCATGCCATGACGCTCTAAAGCTGCTGCTTCTAATATAGACATGCCTTGTTCTTCTGCGAATGCAGTAAGTTTATCCGAAACAACAGGAGCAAGACTTGCTGGCGGCAAAGCCTGGTTCATAGCTCGTCTACGGGTAGAATTTCTGCGTGCAAATGGTCCCCATATCGCAAAGGTGATACCTGGTGTTTGCATATTCACAAAGAAAGTATTTCCATCTGGAGAAAATGTAGGGCCAGCAAATTCAGAACCGTTCATCATATTCTCAGCGAAAGTATAAATATTTCCTTCAGGAGTTAATCCGACGATACGGTCATTGCCGCCGCCATCTTCGGCAATCCAAAGATCTCCCCAAGGAGTGATCGTAATGTTATCCGGTGCTTCTAAATCATTTTTATCAGTAGACTCATAGAATAGTTCTAAGTTGTTTGTCGCTGGCGTGTAGCGATAAACACGGCCAAGGCGTAATGAACCTGCACTTGTATCATCAAACCATAAAGTACCTTCAGAAAAATAAGCCCCTTCTAAGCGGCTAAACTGAATACAGCCTTTATCCTTAGCATCTTGCTGTGCAATTTCAGGATTTAATTTTTTCCAAACAACCCCGAATTTTTGTCCAGTATTAAATTGACTTGCAGCTGCAGCTGGCAATTCATCAATCGCTGCTGCTTCAAGGATACCTCCCTTTTGCAGAGAACCTAGCTTTTGACTACGGTCATGTGGTGTAAAACGGTATAAGAAGCTTGGACTTGCGTCTTCGGTTAAATACCAAATTCCTGTTGAAGGGTCAACATGCCCAGCTTCATGGGAGAAATAACCCATATCACGGATCGGTGTTCTTGACATTTCGTTTTCAGGGTCAAGCGGATTCACTTCAAATACAAAGCCATGTCCCATATCTCGAGTTTCTTCCATTGTTAACCAGGTCCCCCAAGTCGTAGCTCCGCCCGCACAGTTACGGATCGTACCTGAACTTGATACATACTGATCAATAACCTTGTTATTTTGTCCAACGATTATTGTGGTTGTGCCGCCGGCAGCGCCAGCGCTCCAAGGTTTTTTCCCGTTTACAGGGTAATCTGAATTTGTCCCATTTTCATGGTTTCTTACAAGAATGGTTGTACCCTTTTCCCCTTTATAGGCAGCCATTCCATCGTGAGCAGATGGGACAAGGTCACCATTAGGCATGATATCACCAGTTTTTGAAAGCATTTTGTAATGAAATCCCCTTGGCAGATCAAGAACTCCATTTGGATCTTTTACTAATGGGCCATAGCCACCAAATCCACTTGTTGGATTGCTGGAATCCGCTGCAAATCCTTTTGTAGCTCCCGCAAGAGAAAATACCCCAGTTGAACCAAGTGTTAATGCTAAAGTACTCATTCCGCCAACTTTTAAGAAATTACGTCTGTTTAAACCACTATTGCCAGATTTCATCAACATTACCTCCAAAAAATCTTTTTTGAGGGATGCTATTATATCCCTTATAGCAAACCCTACCCTCAAAATTAACAGACCATTTTAAATGTTCTGTTAAACTCATGTGATTTTATTCCTTCGCATGAAAGATAAACCAAAAGTCACGGTTAATACGAAAATAAAGGAGGTTATTACGGCATTTATAACATGTAAAGGGCGGAAATTGATGGTATTAGTCAAAAATGGAGAAAAAACTAAGGATTTTGTCATAAAAAGACCGATGCAGAATATTAAAGCTTATTAATCGTTTGTAAATATAAGAGATACACTATGACAAACTAGTTACCCCGATTAATGCCACCAAACTATTGAATTTTTGGAAGAGGAAAGGCAAAGACTTGATATAGTGGAATCACGCTTGATATCTATTCGCACACAGTGAAACATGCAGAAAAAATCAGCCGATGAGTTTGATGATTGTAGGACGTACAAAAATGCACATAACAACAAAAAATAAAATCCGTACGATTGTAAGACAAAGCGACAGTCTTGTGCAGTTCCTGTGCAGTATTTGAGTAATGGAAATAGCGAGACAACACCCCAAATATATATTCYCTACAGGACTACTCAAAAACAATCAATAGCTTTTACATAGCCAATTATTAAGTAAATGGTGTCGATTTATTTTTCGACATATTCTTTTCTTAAAAGGAATTAACACTTGGATAATCGAATATAGGTATTTAAGTTTATTAGAAGGGGTGATTCAAGTGAGTATTAACATGGCTGAACATAGACTTGTCAAAGAAATAGCGATTTCAATCATCTCTACCCGTTTAGAAAAAAGCTTGGATGAAATAGAAAACTTATTTGGTGTTATTCTCGATACAGAACCGGCAGATGTATTGGCTACAAAAGCAAAACAGTTAGCCTCTGCAACTACTGTAGAACAATGCATTGATATTTTTATATAAAAGATTGAAACTTAAAAGGCATTACCAAAAAAGGTACTCACCCTTGTTGTGAGTACCTTTTTGCCTGAAATTTCTGCCTCCAAAAACTGAACATGAAAATGATTATTTCACTTCCATAATCCGTTTTGCTTTGCTACCCGTAGTATAATCTGTGAAAAAGATTTCATAAGGTGCATTACCGGTTACTCCGAAAGCAGCAGGTCCGTTAACGTGCTTACCAGCTTGAACACTCTCGGTTAATGTATCGAGAGGATATACCTCCATCTTTTCACCTTTGCTGTCATACACTTCAAAATCTCCTGCGCTAACTACTTGTTCTTCTTTTGTACCATTTTGGTATTCAATATCAAATCCCAATACTTCTTTGGGCTGTGTTTCTTCGAATTCGTTTCTTTCCTTTGTGTAATGTACATTTGTTAATGTTATGATATGACCTACTACATTTACCTTTTCACCTAGTTTAAAGGTTCCAACCTCTTTAGGTTTTTGTTCGGAATCTTCATCGAATTCAATAGGCTTCTTGTTTTCCGCAATAACTGTGACTTGCTTGTTGAGAGAATAATCGTTTTAATCTTTCTGTTAACATCAGTGCCCTTCCTTCCATACCGGTGTTTGTTGTATTTTTAATTTCACTATTAAATATAACTAAGGTTTTCAAACACATAAAGCCAAAGGGTTAAAAACCCTTTGGCCAAAAGATCAACTTAATAGTAAACGGCTCTTTTATCTATTGAATGTGCCTTCTATTGCGTGTCTATTTCTAAGTTCCAATAAACTCTCCAATTTTCTCTTCACTCTCTGCAACGCATTATCTATAGACTTGGCGTGAGTATTTAATTTATCAGACATTTCTATATAAGTGAGGTCCTCTAAGTAATAAGCCAAAACCTTCTTTTCTAACGGACTTAGAACCTCAGATAATTTTAATTCCAAGTCATCAGCAGATTCTTTATCTATCAATATCGCAACGGGATCAGAAATAACGGTGTCTGTCATTACTTCCATAAGAGTATGATCCGGATTTTCTTCATATATAGGCATATCAAGCGAAATAGAAGAATTTAACGGAGTATGTTTTTGACGAGTAGCTGCCTTGATGGCTGTAATAATCTGCCTCGTGATACATAGTTCTGCAAACGCTTTAAAATAAGATTGTTTCTCGCCATTAAAATCCCTGATGGCTTTGAACAATCCTATCATCCCCTCTTGGATAATATCTTCTCTATCTGCCCCAATTAAGAAGTATCTGTTAGCCTTAATCTTTACAAAAGATTGATATTTTTTCATCAGAACTTCTAGTGCCTCCATATTACCTTGCCGGACCTTTTCTATTAATACTCCATCTTCAAAATTTGCACATAGGAATGACGGTTTTTCTTCGATAGCTATACCCACAAAAATCCCTCCACTGGCTGCATTCAATTGAGCCTTGTTGTTTAAACGGACGCCCATTTTATATGCGGTAAATTACCATATTATTTAATATTAACCTATAACAACCACCAATGATATTAGATTATTTCGACAATTAAATACATTCCTATACACCTTTTTTTAGTTAGAAGGATCCGTTTACACCCTCTTTTGCTGTTTTCTAAAAGATTGTTGCCCTTAGGATAAAAAATTAAAAACTTGAATTTTATGGTAAAATACAAGGTGATTCTTATTCAAAAAACAGGCAGTTTAATGGAGTTGCATTTTAAACKTTTGTACTAGGAGTTGTTTCCTATTATACCATTTATAAACAATGAAGGATGAGGGATTTCATTCTTTTTTCAACTCTATTTTACTACTTCCTATGCAACTATCCTGCCCCTATAGATGCATAAAGAAAAAGCTGCCTTAAAGACAGCTCCGATTTTCAGCTAACGCACCCTTTAGTCGAATAAGACAAATGTTTAACTCGTTAGCTTAACATTGTATTATTTCTTCATCTTTCTTAATTGAAAATATATTAAAAAAGAAAGAAAAAATCAGATTATGCTTATTATTCTTTCGACAATTTTATGGTCTAAAAACATAAAAGGTACTGATGCTATATTTAAAATTTGAAACATATAAACCTCTTTCTAACTACTCCTTATATAAAAACAATTATAGGCTACTCTCCAAACTAGTAAAACAAATAAAAATCCCAGTTTGTTTTTCAACTAACTGCCTCTTTAGTTCATTAAAGGTTTTTTTCACTTGAATATGAAAGTATGCTTAGAATCGTATTTCAAAAGGCCGCCAATTGGCGGCCTTTTAGGATTTAAACTAACTCTAAGATTTCTTTGAAATTATTCACTACAAAATCTGCTTGTTTTAATTCATCTCCTTGAGCAAAGTCAAAGTTCACACCAACGGCAATAAGTTCATTATCCTTAGCAGCAGATACTTAACTCATTGGTGCCTTAGAGCCCACCCGTTTGTCAGACTCCGACGCCCACGGTGTACCACGACTTTCGCGCCCTTTTATTGAATATCACTATTTATCTTTAATTATCTAATACAAAGCATCTATGTAATAAAATGAAATTCAGTTGTTTGACTAAATATCACTAGGCAAGGTAGCCGAATTGTTGATAGTTCATCATACTTTAAGTTGATGGACTTATCAGCTTTACATATTTTCTTTTCGATATCTTTCAATTAAACTTTTAATTGCTTTCCAATTTTAATTCTTCTTTGATTGACTATTTTTTCACGCTGACTTTCAGCTTCAATCCAATCTATGCAGCATTAACATCTGCATAGAGTATCTATTTTTATTAAGCCTTATTCATGATCATAGTAGCTCTTTCTGCCTTGTATGTAAGAATTGGCCAGGTCCAATGCTTTTTGGACGGCACCAATTCGGTTATAGAAGTGGAAGAGTTTTTTTTCGTAGTGTTCAATTAACATGGTGAAGCCCATATTTCTAAAAAAAGGAAGGGCTGTAGTCTCAATAAAATGATAGTAATCGTCTTCTTCATGATTAAGCTGATAAAGGTGTAATTCAAAAAAAATCCAGTTATACGATTTTGTCGATTTTGCTATTTTAAGGCCTTTATGTGCTAATTCCAATAAAATCTCGTTTGAAAGTAGTTTTCCTTTATAACAAGTATTAATATAACCATCTAATGCAGTTAAATAATGAGGAACCTTTTCATCCATTAGTTTCATGGCTTCTTTGTATAGTTCGGATGCTTCTTTGTATTTTTTTCTTCTGTAAAGTTCAAATGCAAGATTATTAAGGAGCTTTGATTTACGGTCTATTTCATTAATGGTATCACAGGTACGTATTAATTGTTCGTAACGTTCTTTCGTCTCTTCAAAATCATGAAGCTCCTTTGCATTTAATTGTAATAACATGATCGTCTCTGTATCAATTATTCGGATGACATTTAACGTTTTTTGAAAATAGTCAAGAACTTTCTCTGCATAATAATACGATATTATATTAAAATGAATAAGGTGATAGGCTAGTGCCAAATGGTAATAATATTCAAATTGATTATATTGACTTTGATCGATCGATGTTAAAATTTGAATACAATCTCGATACTGTCCGTTGTGAAAGTAATACATACCTAGAACATGTTTTAACATATTGCGGTCTTGCGGAGAAAAAGATGATTCATTTTTTTGCAGGTTTTGAATAATTAATAATGCTGTTTCTAACTGATAATTAGATAAATAATACCTTGCAGAGAGTAATTGATAGAAGACTTGAAAATCTGGCAATTGAATCAGTGTTTCTTTTTCGATTTCTTCTTTTAAAATTTCTGATTCTTTGCTTTGTTGCATAACGAACGTGTTGTGCCATAACTTTAGTTTCTGTTGAAGATTATGATACCGCACAAATTCATCATCAAGACAGATATTCAATCTTTGGGATAATAAGTGGGTAATTTCCCCTGAGTATTCTGTTATCTCTCGTTCTATCTTACTAAGATGTGTAGCAGAACAAATTCCTTCACAAAGCTGCCCCTGAGTCAACCCCGCTTTTTCACGATAAAACTTGATAAGTTTCCCCTCAATCATAGCTTCACCTCTAGGTTGTAATTTTATCTAGTATATATAGAAAAAAATAAATATATAATCTATATATTCTAGTAAAATTAAGAAAAGCGCAAGACTACTTTAATACCATCCCTCTATTATTAGCTTTTCAATATTCACTCTTGTTTCCCTTTTTTACGAATTCCCAATCTACCTCAATATTTTATTCTGAAGAAAATCCAAATAACGCAACCTTATTGGAATACTCTCTTTCTTTAAAAGTTAAAACACGATGAAGCTAAGCTTTCATCGTGTTTTTTTTATATTTATGGCTGAATTCCCAACTCAACTAAAATTGATTCTAATGTCTTACCTTTATACTTCTTCTTTGGTTTTGGAGCATTATCGACATGCTCATTTTGCTTGAGATAGTTTGTTTGAACATATTTCATATCTTTGGCATCAACTATTCCATCAAAGGTGATATCCGCTGCACGCTTCTTTGTTTTCCATGCATTTTGAATTTCAATCGCATCGAGAACATCAATGACATGGTCTTGGTTTACATCACCTGCTGTAATATCAAGGGCAGGTATCCAGCGATTTTGACCGTATAACTCACCATTGTGCTCAAAACCAATACCGGAATTCAGTTTTTCTTTCGTGACAAAGTGGCCTGGCGCTTTCATTTCAATCGTGAAGGCATTTGTGCTTAACGGCAGCTTGTTGAATACATATTGTCCATCATTTTCTACCGTTGATGTCGCATCGAACTCTTTTCCTTCTGAATCAAAGATTTTCACTGTACCGCCAACCTTGCTCCAATCCCTTTTCTCTGTAACAGTACCATCTTCATTTTTAAATCCTTGCGGAGAGACATAACCTCTGGCCATTGAGAATTGCGGATTAACCTTCCAAATATAACCAGACTCTAACACACTGCTTGTCTGATTATTAGCATTCATTACGCTCACAGTCGGATTAATCGCTGCTCCAAGGGTATATTGATCATCCTGAACCTTTAACGTAACCTCAACGACTTTTGAATGGTCTAATGCTTTACTCTCTTCATTAAATTGGACAGTAACGACCTTGTCTTTAATCGTTAAAGAGGCTTTGTCCGAGAATTCGCTGTGAAGCTTGGCATCAACTAACTCTACGCTATCTAAACCTCTGTCATAGCCTCCGTCACCATTAAAGTTCCATTCCGCCTTTGACACTGCGTTTAGGTTATCTAATGAAAGTGTTGCTTTTACCGTATCGCCTGTTTTCACCTCATACTTTTCGCCAATAGCATATGCGACAGGTGTACCTTCTTTTACAAAGTAATATTGCTTTGTAGCAGGTTTGTTTCCTGCCATATCATATCCATTCATGCGAAATTGAAGTGCTGGGATGGATTCATCCAGGGCGATTTCTTCGACAAACTTTCCTTCTTTATCCATTGGAATTGGCGTAGAAGGGAAACCACCTTGACCCCAGTAATACACCATCGAGTTCGATGATTGATCGATATTTACGCCCAATTTCTTTAGTTCGTCAATGGTTGGATCTGTGATTTGAATGTCGAATGGATATGTTTTTTGACCTGGCTTATATTCAATAAATGGAGACTTTCCATCAAGTGAACTTTTGAAGCTCGGTGCATCGAGATCGATGAGCAAATGCTGCGTTTCAGTTGTAACCTTCCCGGAAGTACCTGTACCAATGAATTTCAATTTGTAATGTCCCGGTTTTTTCACATAACTTGCTTCTTCCGAAATGGGCTGTTTTGAGTTTCCTGTAAACTCATAATAAGCTCCATTAAATGCATATAATCCATAATCTACATTGTCATAAGCGTAATCTAAATTTATTGTTCCGACCAACCCGAGGTCCTTTCCTGTTTTGCCATCTTGAAGAACGACATCCATTTTTTCCATTGGTGCACGAAGGTTAAAATCAGCAACTGCAAATGGAGTACGCATAGGATCCCATGCCACTTGGTTTAAATGACCTGGGGAAAAGGCAGGATTTAGTAGCCCGACCTTATTAAACCCATCTTCCATTGTGCGGAAGCTGAAAGGAATCCGATACTGYTCTGATGAATTCGCATTGTTTGTTAATGTAATATATCCTTCGTAAATTCCATCCTTTGCTTTCTTAGGAATAAGCAAACGTGGTGTTACTTTTTTGAAGTCTTCACTTTTCACAGAAATTTTGCTTGGAATATCCAGCTCCACTCCATTTTCCTTCAAGCTGTTTGAACCATTCGATTCAGTTACAGCTACATTGAAAGTTTTGTTTACTTTATCATGGTTTTCAATAGTGATTGATTTTTTCAGATTTAGTTTTTTATCTGCATAGTGAACATCAAAGCTGAGTCCGCCCGTCAATTCTTTTACCTTGATTAATTCCTCAGCACCTGGAACAAATGTTTTATCGTTAATTTTGAAGCTGGTTCCACTATACACAGCTTGGTATGGATCAACTCTTCCTGCTCCAACTTCAAATACACTATAATCTCCGTTGAGAGGATCTGCCGTATTCATTAGAACGGCTTTAATATCTTCCGGCTCTAATTGCGGATTCGCTTGAAGCATGAGTGCTGCAATCCCCGCTGTATGAGGAGTAGCCATAGATGTTCCAGAATATCTTGAATATGCATATTGATAGTTTTCTTGATGTTCAGCGTCCACCATATAAGAAGGGACTGTTGAAAGAACACTTACTCCCGGTGCCGTCAATTCTGGCTTCATATCGTATGTTTCTCTTGCCGGGCCTCTTGAGCTAAAGTCTGCTAAGTGGTCACCTTCTGTCTGTTTATCCGCGTATTTGGAGAAAGTAAAATTCGCTTCACCTGCTTGAATCTGTGCTTTAATGCTTTCTCCCGCTTCTTTTGTTAAAGAAAATGCAGGCACAAAGTCAACGGACTCTCCAAGATTGGCATTAATCTGCCCTTCCACATTGTTATAAAGAAGAACGGCGGCTGCTCCATTTTGTTTCGCATTGCTGACTTTTTCCGCTAAGGCGAATTCTCCGCGTTCCACAAGTGCAATTTTCCCTTTTACATCCTTGCCGGAATAATCAGAGCCATTTCCTAAACCGACATTCACTACCTCATAGGATTTCCCTTCCCATTCCTTTAAATGGTCTGAATAGTGGCGTCCCAAACTAACAAGTTCGATCGAATCTTTATTTCCGATTTTCCCATTGAAAGTAGAAACCGCCATCGGTACATCACTCGCCCCGACTGTCAAAGCAAGTGCTGCTGAGCCAGGTGAACCTAATGTATAATCATCTGATCCTGCATTTCCAGCTGCTACAACTGCTGTTACATCATTAAGGACAGCATAGTTAATGGCAGTACTGGTTGGATCATAAGGATCATTGATGTCCGATCCGAGGGAAAGGTTGATAACATCCATGCCATCGTTTACAGCTTTTTCTATACCTGCAATGACCCCTTCAGATGATCCTGATCCATATGGTCCAAGGACACGATACGCATATAAATCCACATCAGGAGCCACACCTTTTACAGAAACCTCTGCATTCGTTCCTTGGCCAGCAATGGTACCTGCAACATGTGTTCCATGGGAAGTATAATAGGAAGAACCGGACCAGCTAAATTCTGGTTGCCCCGACGCTTGCCAATCCTTGTACGTTGCCTCCATTGGATCATTATCTTGATCAACTAAGTCGTAACCGCCCTTATAGGCATCTTTCAAATCAGGGTGGTTGTAATCAATCCCTGTATCAAGAACCCCAACTTTGATTCCTTTTCCTGTAATACCTTCATTGTGCAGCTGGTCAATTTTTAAATATGGAATACTTTCAACGGATGTACCAGGGGCTGATTTCTCTCCCATGGCGATCGGATCGACCTTAAATTCTACATTTTTATATACTGCTTTTACAACTTTGGATTGCAAGAGCTGCTCTACCTGATTAGCTGGCAGCTTCATAGCTACCCCGTTATAAACGGTCTTAAAGGTAGAAGTGATTTTATGACCTGTTTTCTTGCTTCTAAGATTAGTAGATGGAAGAATCGATTGAATGTCTTTATTAAACTGAGCATGTTCCTTTTCTACTTGATCATCCGCTTGTTTTTTTGAAAGCTTCTTTCCTTTTACATTCGCATCCAAGACTGCAACTTTTCCCGGCTTTGATTTGAACTGGACGATGACCGAGATTTCTTTATCCTTTTTTAACTCTTCCATTTTAAATCCTTGCAATCCGACATTATCTGTCATTTCAAGTTTATTTAACGCTTTTCGTTGTTCACTTGTCAACGAGGCCAAGACGTCTTCTGCCTTTATGTTCGCTGCATTTGCATAAGGAATGAAAGGCGTGTTTGCTGATGAAAGCAGCAGGCCAGCTGACAGCGTAATCGCTGCTGTTCGTTTAATGAATGAATGAATTTTCATATCTTCCCTACTTTCTTAGTTAAATAGAATTCCCCGAAAAAATACCCCTTTCTAAAAATTTAAAATATTCATACAATAATCTTAATTGCCTTTCTATCGGATTGCTATTGGGTTAATTTTACAGGACTTTATACCTTCTTTCTCTTTTATATGTTCTGAAAAATCATTATTTTTGCGAAAATTAGTGAAAAAGACTTAAATTCATTTTTATAAATTGGGGTTTTCTTTAGTAAAATAAGAAAATATGAATTCCATTGAAAGAGTTGAGGAGGGGAAGATCTATACTTAAGTTGCAGCAAAAAGGTTTATTCACGAAAATATCCAAATTAACTTCCAAGTGTTATTCTCTTATCTGACCCAATTGTTGAACAAAGATCAAACAGCACTGTTGTACTAATAGAATAGGTTCGTTTCCCAAAGATTTTTTCGAACAGAATACACGCTTTTACCATCTCTGATGCCTTATTCTTTTCTAAATACCAGTAACGACCTGCCATTGAAGGATATTTTAATGCAAATTAGATGTCCCCTAATTTTTTACGGAGTTCTAACTCATTAGGATAGGTTGAAATTAACCCTATTAGTCTATCCCTTTCTTTTCCTAAATCATTTTTTTCAATGTCCTCTTCTATCTTCTTAATCGTTTTAACAGGTACCTTTTCTATACAAACACCTCCTTATCTTTTTTCTATATAGTATTTATTTCTAGGTAGTTCAAAATAGTTCTTTTTTCAACCGCCCCGTTAGTAGCATAAGAAAAAGCTGCCTTAAAGACAGCTCCGATCTTCAGCTAACGCACTTGTTTGTTGAATAAACAATTTAAAATCCATTACCCTGGAATACTATTCTCATTAATTCGACGGCTATAAAGTAAACGAAACCAACGAAAATACTAAGACCTAAAGCAAATTTTCTCCAAAGTCCTTTCTCACTAAGAAAAGAAAAAGAGAAAGATATAATGATTCCAAATATCATTAATATACGAAAAGTTGTTACTCCAGGATCAATTACTCGTGTTATATTCGCAGCAAAGAAACAAATAACCAAGATAATTAAAGTAAACGAAATAATCCCTAAATATTTTCTCATGATTCCCCACCCTTCCCCCTAATCTATTTTACCAAAATATAACAAATTTGTATTTTTTATTTGGGTATCTGGTTCTTTAGCTCCATAAGAAAAGGGCTGCCGAAGCAACCCCTGTTAATGAACTAACGCACCGTTAGTTTAAGTACAAATCTTCATAATCTTTTTTTGAGAAATCGGAATAAGTCGTCACTATAACTAACTCAAAGATATCTTATAGAGAAGAAAAAAATAAATAATCTTATAACTTTTTTTCATATTTAAATAACTGGAGTTTTTCAGTAACTTGTACTTCACCTATTTTTATATAACCTAGCTTTTCATAAAAATGGTGATTTCTTTTGTTTAAATAAGGAGTATATAAGCTCCAATCTTTTATCAACGGAAATTCGGACTCCATTAACTTGATTATCTTACTTCCTAGTCCTTTATTTTGAAATTCATATCTTAAGAAAAATTTACTTAATCTTAATCGGTTTTCATCCAAAGGGCGAATATCTATTGCTCCAATAATAGCATTGTCAGACAATATTGTGTAATGAAAAAAACGCTCAATGTTTTCGATTAATTTTGCTTCTGTTTCATTTACAGGGGTTGAATCGTGGTCTTCATATAAGGCATAATCTTCTGCAAAAACTTCTTTTTGTATAGCTAACAACATATCTACTTCAGTTAAACTTGTTCTTTTTATGGTAATGTCCATCTGTGATGCACAACCTTTATTTAAATTTTTATGATAATTACTATTTAATATTAATATTTTTTGTTCAATTGAACTGCCCCGTAATTAAAACAAGAAACTACAACTGTTTATATACAAACTCCCTATACTTTATAAAATTTTGCTTTTTATAAAAGTCCTTTGCAACACTGTTCTCAAACCAATAATCTAATTCTATTAAGTCTATTCCTCGATCGTTCGCAATGTCATATATACATTCCATAAGGCTTGAACCATAACCCTTATTCCTCTTTGTATCCACTATGCTAATCTGGTGTACATAAACAGACTTATATCCTTTTTTAAACGCATTTTCTTGATATTCTCTTATCTCTATCCAAGCATAGCCGAGAGCTTCTTCGTTATCTTCTAACAAAAGGAAAACGAAACTTTCGTTATTAACAAGACTTTTGAAAACTTCCTTCACATTTTCATAGTTATATTCCTTGAAATATTTAGGATATAAATTTAAATGTAAATCGTGCACATATTTATTTAATTTAGCAACCAAGTTGAAATTCCGAGTTTGACTAATTTTCAAAACAAATCCCTCATCTATCTTTCAC
>NZ_JBFUIQ010000057.1:0-24894 GCF_056401795.1 Peribacillus sp. P4_D6 | reverse complement strand
CTTTATCTCCTTGAGCGACAAGTGCTTCGAAACCTTTGCCTTCCAACTTAACTGTATCGATCCCGACATGAATCAAGATTTCACGTCCAGCTTCGGAAACGATACCTATTGCATGTTTAGTCGGGAATAAATTAACGATCGTACCGTCCACAGGAGAAACAACCAACCCTTCCTCGGGTACAATTGCAAATCCATCGCCCATCATTTTTTCAGCAAAAACTGCATCAGGCACTTCCGTGATCGGTTTTAATTCCCCTTTAATAGGAGAAACAAAGCGCTCGGAAACTTCATCCGTTCGTAAAGGTTTCGGGACGACATCCTCGATTTGCTTTTCCACACCTACTTCAGGAGACGTTTCTACTTTACGAGGCCGTTTTCCATCAATGATATCTTTCATTTGCCCCTTGATCGTTTCTGAACGAGGTCCGAAGATAGCCTGGATGTTATTGCCCACTTCCAGAACTCCAGCGGCACCAAGTTTCTTCAGCCTATTTTTATCAACGTTACCGATGTCATTGACCGATACACGAAGACGGGTAATGCAAGCATCCAAGTGAGAAATATTTTCTTTTCCGCCCATGGCATCCAAGATATCCCCAGGAAGACTTCCAGCTGTACTTGCAGATCCTTCGGCTTCCTCATCCTCTTCCACTTCACGACCAGGAGTTTTAAGGTTAAACTTCCTTATCGCAAATCGGAATCCAAAGTAATAGATAACCGCAAGGACTAAACCAACCGGAATAACAATCCATGCATTGGTTTGCGGATTGATTAAACCAAACAGTACGTAATCGATCAAACCACCCGAGAACGTCATCCCGATTTTCACGTCCAGTAAATGCATGGTCATGAATGATAGACCGGCAAACAGACAGTGAATCCCGAATAGTATCGGTGCAACAAATAAGAATGCAAATTCAAGTGGCTCAGTAATCCCAGTCAAGAATGATGTAAGTGCTGCAGAAGCCATCAATCCCCCGACTATTTTCTTTCTTTCCGGTCTTGCTTCATGATAAATGGCCAAAGCTGCAGCTGGTAACCCGAACATCATGAATGGATATTTACCAGTCATGAAGGTACCGGCCGTTAAATTCTGTACGCCATCTTTAATTTGTGCCATGAAGATGGCCTGGTCTCCTCTGACTGGCGTTCCCCCTCCTTGAGGGATATAGCTGCCAAATTCGAACCAGAATGGAGAATAGAAGATATGGTGCAATCCAAAAGGAATCAGCGCACGTTCTACAACCCCAAACACGAAAGCTCCAAGTGTCAGGTTAGCACCCAACATATTTTCGGAAAATGAATTTAACCCCGATTGAATCGTCGGCCAAATCAAAATCATTAACAACCCAAGAATAACTGCGCTTGCAGCTGTTACAATGGGTACAAAACGTTTACCTGCAAAGAATCCTAAATAAGAAGGCAGTTCAATTTCATAAAACTTATTATACATAACAGCAGCCATGACACCGACGATAATACCGCCGAACACACCTGTTCCCAACGTCGGGATTCCCAGAACATTGGTATACACCGCACTATTGTTCTCAATGTCGGCAGCGTCAATGCCAAGAACAGTTCCCATCGTTACATTCATAATCAAGAAACCGATAATCGCCGCAAGGCCGGCAACACCATCTCCACCAGCTAACCCAATTGCGACCCCCACAGCAAACAACAAGGGAAGATTCCCAAAAATAATATTTCCGGCATTCTCCATTACCGATGCGACCATTTCCACTCCGCCACTCGCAAGAAACGGGGCGATATCCAATAAAGTTTCGTTTTGCAATGCATTACCAAACGCAAGCAAAATTCCGGCCGCTGGTAAAATGGCTACAGGAAGCATCAAAGCTTTACCGATTTTTTGCAAAACACCAAACAACTTCTTAAACATAGGTTTTCCTCCTCTTTACTGTTTTTCCATGCTAATAAAACGGTTACATTTACGATGGTATTCATCTTCCCACGCATCAGAATTCAAATACAAAAAAGGCATAAGCAAAGATAGGATTGAAATGAAAATTCAGGTATATAATACCCTCTTTCATGACAATCATTCTCCTCACTTATGCCTGATCGAATCAGTAACACGTAAGTTAATGTATGTTTATTTAATTTTCTTTTGTAATCGTTGGATATGCATCGTTAGATAGACAGCTTCCGCATCACAAACCGGTTTGCCTAATTTCTGCTGCATAATTTTTATTAGCTTCCAAGAGATATTGTAACACAAAGGATATTCTTCTTTCAATAGCATTGCTATTTTTTCAGGTTCCTCTACTTTTTCCCCAGCAAGCACCCTGTCTATCATGAATCTTAAATGACGGACCAAACGTGAATAGTCTATGCTATCCTTATTAATTTTCACATTGAGCTGTTCTTCAACAACTTGGATAAGGTGATAGATTAACTGCGAATGCTGATTGACTTCCGATAAGTCTTTATTTGATATTGCGCTATGAATATGAAGCGTAATAAAACCGATTTCCCCTTGGGGCAGGCCTATGCCTGTCTTATCTTGAATTAATTCTACTACATCGACAGCAATATCATGTTCAAAAGGATAAAGGGTTATCGTTTCTTTCAAGAATGGGTTTTTGATAGTCATTCCTTGTGAAACACGCTGAAGGGCGAACAATAAATGATCTGTTAAACCGACATGTATATGTTCATTTAACTTTCCAGTAACCCGGTCATTAATGAGATGAATGGATTCTATAATGGCTGCTTGAAGATTTTGATCGATTTGCGGCAACAGTTTTTTGTAACTTTCCTGTTCCTTAACATTTTTCAGGACAAACGTTTTCTCCGCTAGTTCCGGACTCAACTCTTCGCCTTTCTTTCGGTTGAAGCCTAAGCCCTTTCCAATAGTAACGACTTCTCCATACGACGGATGCGTGGCAATCACCACATTATTGTTCAAAACCTTTTCAACGATAAAACCATTCATTTTTCTCCCTCTTTTTTTCTCAAAGTCATCCCTATGCCCCATACAGGATAAAGTACTTAGTACTTAGTACTTTTACTATACACGATATGAGCTTTCTCTTACAACATGAAAGAAGAGCCCCGAAATCAGGACTCTCCTTACTTACTTGCATTATTACTTCAAGAAAATGAAATATAGCAGGAAGACGACTCCAAGACCCCACATGATCGGATGAACCTCTTTTGCTCTTCCTTTCATCGACATAGTGATTGGATAGAAGATGAATCCGCAAGCGATACCTGTCGCAATTGAATATGTCATAGGCATCATGATGACCGTAAAGAAGGCCGGAACCGCAATTTCGAACTTTTGCCAGTCAATATTTTTAAGTGATGATGCCATTAATACTCCGACTATAACCAATGCCGGCGCAGTCACAGCAGATGTCACCACTGATAGAAGCGGGAAGAAGAAAAGGGATAGGACAAACAGCAACCCTGTCACTACAGCCGCAAATCCGCTTCGGGCACCAGCAGCAACACCCGATGTGGACTCTACATAAGATGTCGTGGTGGATGTACCAAGAATTGCACCTGAAACGATGGATAATGAATCAGCAAGCAATCCTTTACCCACTCTAGGAAGAACATTATCCTTCATCAATCCAGCTTGTTGTGCGACAGCCACCAGCGTACCGGCTGTATCAAAGAATGCTACGAACAAGAAGGTCAGTATCACGATTAACATTTGACCAGTGAAGAGATCACCGGGATTTCCAAAGGCATCGAACGCAACCCCGAATGTAGGCGCTATGCTAGGAACGGCACCGATTATTTTGTCCGGCACCGGAACTTGTCCAAAGATCATTCCTGCAATGGCTGTAATGACCATTCCTATGAACACGCCGCTTTTGACGCCTCTCGTCATCAAAATGACGGTTACGACAATTCCAAACACAGCCAATAAAGTATTTCCTGATGTCAAATCGCCCAGTCCGACAAGAACGCTGTCATCATTCGTGATGATACCAGCATTCTGAAACCCTACAAAAGTAATGAATAAACCGATACCGGCTCCAACTGCGTATTTCAATTCGACTGGAATTGCATTAATGATTTTTTCACGTATTCCCGATAGGGAAAGTAAAACGAAGATAATACCTGAAATCAATACTCCTGTTAAAGCCGTCTGCCAAGGAATTCCAAAGCCAAGCACAACGGTAAAAGCGAAGAAAGCATTCAATCCCATACCCGGCGCGAGCGAGATTGGATATCTGGCTATGAGTCCCATTAATATCGAGCCGATTGCGGCTGACAATGCGGTTGCGGCAAAAACCGCTCCGTAGTCCATTCTTAATTCATCCGGATAGTCCTCGATGCTTTGTAAAGTCAGCATTACAGGGTTTACAACCAGGATATATGCCATTGAAAGGAAAGTAGTTAGTCCACCAAGTATTTCACGGCGATAATTAGTTCCCAGCTCGTTAAACCGAAAATAATTTTTCATTATGAGTCTCCCCCATCATAAAATCGTGCCAACAGAAAATGCCCCATTCGCTTACGAACGGGGCTTGACTGCGGTCATGTAAAGAAGTGGCGGTTTATTTATACACGCCAATCCTTCCACATCGTAGTCAAGCCGTTCACGGCAGCTTGGTAGAAACTTTTGGGCCATATCCCCAATATTATACGACAATTATGTTTTTTTATTATTATAGGTATAGTGTATCAGTCACCAAAATAATCGTCAATATACCCAACGAATATTTTTTATGTAATTTTAGGCAATGTTCGCGTTTCGCTATATATTCCTTAATTATCATGGCTATATCTTCGCCAACATACGTAAAATGTAAGTAATCTACATATTCAAATACTATTTCAACAAAAAAATCAGTGAAGGTTAATTCCTTCACTGATTGGATGGTTTCAATCTACTATTCCCACTCGATCGTTGCAGGCGGCTTAGACGTAATGTCATAAACGACGCGGTTTACATGGTTTACTTCATTAACGATTCTCGTTGAGATGATTTCAAGTACATCCCATGGGATTCTTGCCCAATCGGATGTCATTCCGTCAATGGACGTAACCGCACGGATTCCAATTGTATAGTCATACGTACGTGCATCGCCCATTACCCCTACGCTACGAATGTTAGGAAGCACCGTAAAGTACTGCCAAATTTCGCGTTCCAAACCATTTTTTCTAATTTCTTCACGTAAAATATGGTCAGACTCACGGACGATTTCAAGTTTTTCATCTGAAATTTCGCCTAATACACGAATACCTAAACCTGGACCAGGGAATGGTTGACGCCAAACGATTTCGTCCGGAATGCCCATTTCACTTCCAAGTGCACGCACTTCATCCTTGAATAGAGTGTTCAAAGGCTCAATCAATTTAAATTGCATATCTTCCGGCAGGCCGCCAACATTGTGATGCGATTTAATTGTTTGTGCAGTGGCCGTACCACTTTCAATAATGTCTGTGTAAAGTGTACCCTGTGCAAGGAAATCAATTCCTTCGAGCTTTGTTGCTTCGTCATCGAATACGTAGATGAACTCGTTACCGATGATTTTCCGTTTTTGTTCCGGATCTGAAACGCCAGCAAGCTTCGATAGGAAACGTTCTTTTGCATCGACCTTGATTACGTTCATATTGAAGCCTTCCCTGAATGTTTCCATTACACCTTCGGCTTCCCCTTTACGAAGTAATCCATGATCAACGAAAATACATGTCAGCTGATCGCCAATCGCTTTATGGATCAATACAGCAACAACGGATGAATCCACCCCGCCGCTCAATGCGCATAACACTTTTTTATCTCCGACCGTTTGGCGGATTTTCTCCATCTCGATTTCAATGAAGTTCTCCATTGACCAGTCACCTTTACAGCCACAAACGCCGAATACGAAATTTTTCAGAATGTCATTACCGTATACGGAATGACGGACTTCTGGATGGAATTGCACGGCATACAATTTACGTGACTCGTCACTCATAGCCGAAATTGGGCAAGACGGATTCGTCCCGTCAATTTGGAAACCTTCAGGCGTTTCCACCACTAAATCACCATGGCTCATCCAGACGATTTGTTCTTTTGGCAGGTCGCTGAATAACTTCGACTCGTTTTGGATGGCAAGTGTCGCTTTTCCGTATTCACGGTTCTTCGCTGGTTCCACCTTACCGCCAAAATGTTTGGTCATAAGCTGCATGCCATAACAAATACCGAAAATCGGAAGACCCATTTCGAATATGCGTTCATCACAACCAAATGCATTTGCATCATAAACACTGTTCGGGCCCCCTGAGAAAATGATTCCAGTCGGGTTCATTTTCTCAATTTCTTCTACAGTAATTGTATGAGGATGAAGCTCACTGTACACACCAAATTCACGGATACGACGAGTGATCAATTGATTATATTGGCTTCCGAAATCAAGTACTACGATCATTTCCTGGTTTTTTTGCAATTCTGTTTTCCCCGGCACAAACGTCACCTCTATCAATGTAATTCACTCATAAAATCGAGTGATAATTCTTATAAAAAATATTATCATAAAAAAAGAAAAACTAAAAACCCACCCTCAAAAATACAGAAAAAGTACAGACGAAGGCAGATTTTCAGCTTTCCTGTTAAAATCCGCCTTCATAGTCAAATCATTTACGGTGATTCGGTAGAAACTTTCGATCCATATTATCGAGGATATATGAAGGATATATTAGTTTAAGTTAGTTTTTGTTATTGTATCAATATAATAAAAACCTGGTCAAGAGCTAGTTTTTCTCATTAAGCTTTCCCAACCCTTTTGAAAGTGTTTCCATTCCCCATCTTCCGCGTCTCCACGATATATCATTAACTCGTATCCAGCCGTCAATTCACTCATCTCATCTGTAGCGTAAACTGCATCCACATAGGCGGCGTACTCCCTTAAGGTTTGCCCCTCCGGCCGAACTAAACCAGCCCGTTTTAATTGTTTCAATAATATTAAATAAGCTGTCGAGAAATGAGCATCGGTTTTCTTTCTATAACGAAGAATCTGCAGAAGAGGAATCCACTTCCTTCTGAGGAAATAACCGATAGAAGCAAAAATCAATCCACCTGATAATGTGATTACAGACCATTTTAAGAACTCTACCATGTTCCCAAAACCCGTTTTCACGGAGGATTGAGTTTCCCTATCTGGTGTATCCTGGCGTTCCCTGGCCTCTTTCTTTGTTTGCTCTTCATTAGTCGGGGTTTCTTCAGGGTTCTTGATTGCTTCCTGTTTCAATTCCGAATCGTAAAATTCAACTTCCCCATTGAAACCCTTTGTCGGCTCGAAGGGAACCCAGCCTATCGCTGAAAAATAAACCTCGACCCAGGAATGTGCATTATTATTGGTCACCTTATAAACGGATTCGCCATCAAGGATTGATTTTTCCCCTTCGGTATAGCCCTTTACCCATCTTGCAGGTATATTGGCGGCCCTTAGTAATACGACCATGGCAGTTGAAAAATTATCGCAATACCCTATCTGTGTCTCGAATAAAAATTGATCGACATAATCTTGATTGCTCTCTGGATACGGAATATCGTCCTTGGAATAAATGAATTCAGCTCCGTCAAAATAATCCTCAATGGCTTTTGCTTTATCGTACCAATTCGTTTCATTGCTTGTAAGCCGGGAGGCCAATTCAAATATCCGGTTTGGCAATCCCTCTGGAAGCTGAGTGTTTTTTTCCATTAATAAATCCATGGAATCGTCGGGTTCCGTCACCTTCCTTAACTCAGCTATATCAAAACTTGGCATATCATAAACCAGTTCATACTCTTTCATGGAAAGTCGTTCGCCATTACCCTGTTCGGAAATAAATTTGTCCATCTCCTGATGATATTTGAAATCCTGCCCGTTTTTCCCCTCGATCTTTTTTACATACCCGGACTGCGGATGAAGGATATGTGAATATGATTCCGTCATGGATACTTTTGCGGTCATTTCTTCAGTCCTCACCAATTCAGGAACGTCGTAAATATCTAACGTTGCCATATCCTGCCCGTTGGAAAAAGTGTGAAATTCCGTTTCCGGTATGGAAACCCACCCTTTACCGGTATAAATATTCTTGTTCTCGACTTTCCAGTAATGTCCTGCAGGAGCATTATTATAAAAAACGATGGAACTATCCGGCTCTATCGAACCGCCAAGATCCGAATCGTCTTCATCATATCCGACACTTTTACGCTTCGAATCACCGTCTTCTTTCACAGCTTTATCAGAATAGGAAGTAATATAAGGCACCGGGTCCGGCCACTGCGGGGAAAGCTTTGGGGCGGCGAAACCGACAAGGACACTTACCAATATCATGCCGGTCAGCATCAAGATCCACTTATTGATGGAAGCCATCGGAAAATTAATCCTCTCCTGTATCGTTAGCCGCAGCAGGGAAAGCAAGCCGAGCATCAAAAACCCAATGATGATGATTCTTATCATTGCACTATCCCCCGCATAAGGAGTGAATGTGTCGAGTACAGATATAAAAATCACAGTTAACATAAAAAAGAAAAAGATGCTTTGCCTCACCATCACCCAGTAATGGATCAAATATGTCACAAGCCAAAGAAGGATAAAAAATAGAAACGTTCGAAATGGATTTGTGATCAACTCCCAATTCCCATCATATATAAAACCAAGATTGCCCTTAAAATCCGCTAGAAACCCTTTCAGCCATGACAATTGGTATAAAGCCTCTTTTGAATGGAGGAACTGTAATGAAATCATTATATATGCACTAATGAGAATAAATCGGATTGACCAATGCATGCGGAAATAATGCAGCAGCAGGGAGTAGAGCAAAAATAAGATAAAAATGATGAGATTACCTGTATCGGTGAGTCTATCGACAGGCCTCAACCATTCAGTAATCAACAACAGACCAAATACATACATGAGGACGTGCATGAACTTTTCCAATTTTCCGGTAGTGACATTCATTTCGCCATCACCTCCGATCTGCCAAACTTTAGTTGGTGATGTTCAAAAAAGCTAACCTTTATCCCCCTCGAAACAGCAGCAGAGCTTGACAGCCTTTCTTCATCAGTAAGATCTGCCTGTTTCTTCACGCATAACATCAATCCCTGATTAGGCCGGAAAGCACTCAATATGTCCACCTTTTCTAAGGTTAAGTCTGAAACGATGAATATCACAGCAGCGTTTGCCGGAAGAATTCCCTTCCGGACATTTTCGTTCAATGTGTTTACAACACCCGGCTTTTCTTTAGCAAGCCGGTAAAAAACCTTTCGTTTCTGTTTGTTGCCTGCTGCTGCCGGTATGATTAACCTCGAGCCCCTACTCACATACCCAACTTCCATGCCCTTCTTTAACATGGCATGGGCAAGGGAAGCCGCCATTTCAATGGATTCTTCGAATAAATCCGACGGCTTTTCATCAAGCATGATGAATACATCCCGGTTTTTCTGCACCTCGAATTCCTTCGTCATGATTTCACTCGTCCTGGCAGTCGCCTTCCAGTTAATCCAAGACAATTGATCGCCTGGCTGATATTCCCTTACACCGGAGACCACTGAATGTTCCCGTTGTGTTTTCTTTGTTGAGACCACTGCCCCCTGATTGAACACTCGATCAAGATCACTGTAGACAAGCTCGTGATAACGAGGAAAAACGGTTATTTTCAAAGGTGAACTATATATCGCTTCTTTTTCGACCAGCCCGATAAAGTCCCCAATCCAAAAGCGGATCGATTGAAACGAATGCTCTCCCCGCTGCAAGTTTTCCAAGGTATATGACATGCTGAAGGTACGCTTGAATCCCGGAAAGATAATTATTTTCCTTTGTAGTCCCCTATCTTCCATCTCCTGAGGCAATTCCTCCTCTACCACCATAAATAATAGGGGGAGCCGGTTTTTACGCGTAAACGTCAATGCTATCTCAACGGATTCACCAGCCCGGCATTCCCTTTTATTGACCTTTCTCTCAACGGTAAAATCATGCAGCGGATAAAACAGCAGGATCAAAGCGTACACAGAAAACGGCAAAAATGAATAAAAAATGAACCAACTGACAAAACCGCCTTGAAACATTGCATAGCAAAAGGAAACGGTCATGAGTAATGCAAGTCCGATCACACTCATATTTCCCCTTAGAATGTTGATGAATCTTCGCATTAGGTTACAGCCCGCTTCACAGGCACTTTTGTTGTAGCGACAATTTCATGTATCACCATTCCAGCATCGAAGCCCTCATAATTCGCTTCCGGCTTCAAAATAAGCCGATGGGAAAATACGAATGGCACTAAATATTGAACATCGTCAGGCAGGACATAGTCCCTGCCCTGGATCAGCGCGTAAGCCTGGGCTGCCTTCATCAATGCTATCGATCCACGAGGGCTCACCCCTAAGTAGACCCCTTCATGTGAACGTGTTTGATTCGCCAATTCAACAATGTATCGTTTTATTGTGTCATCCACTATCACCGCTTTTACCTCAGCCTGTAATTCTATCAATTCATCCAAGGTGATGACGGATTCCAATTCCTCTAGCGGTGCCGTGTATTGAGCCCTATGAAGAACCTCTATCTCTTCTTCCATACCTGGATAGCCCATTTTCATTTTTAATAGGAATCTATCCAATTGAGCCTCCGGCAGCGGATATGTTCCCTCGTACTCGATTGGATTTTGTGTAGCCATTACGAAAAAGGGCTTCTCCAATCCTCTTGTGACACCATCAATCGTCACACTTGCCTCTTCCATCGCTTCAAGCAATGCAGACTGGGTCTTCGGCGAGGTCCGGTTTATTTCATCGGCTAAAATAATATGGCCCATTATCGGACCTGGCCTAAAGATGAATTCTTGTTCCTTAGGATTGAAGATCGAAACGCCAGTAACATCCGAAGGAAGTAAATCTGGCGTGAATTGAATTCGCTTGAAGCTTGCACCTATTGATTTTGCCAATGCCCTTACCATGACTGTCTTTCCCACACCCGGAACATCCTCCAATAAGACATGTCCTCCGGAAAGGAGTGCTACGATGCTTAGTTCTGCTATATCCCGTTTTCCGATAATCACCTTTTCGATATTCCCTAGAACCATTTCCAGTTTTTGATTGACCTGCTTATAAATCATTCTCTACCTCCCGGGATTCACATTATCACTATTATTTCATGTCTTCTCTATATCACGCATTTTACATTAAGACCCAATTGAACCTTACATTGTAAGTTTACTAGATAACCGGAAAACCATAAACGAATTTGTTCTAAAAATATTATAGTGGCTTACTGAAAAAGGCAGGGTTAACTGTTTACTAAGTGAATATACCAATGATGACGTCCATTTGTTTAATGAAAATGTCCTGTCACGCCATGGACCAAGGATTGGTGAAGCTGTTGAACTCGCAGACTGTTCATCCTGACTTGTTCAAATAACTGATACGCCAATAAATCGGCACATCGCAGTTTGTAGACAAAAGGATTTCGGAATTAAAAAATTCCGAAACCCTTTTGAAATTCCATTTTTGGCAGTTAAGAGAATTGGGCCGGGAAAAGCGCGTTTAGGAAGACCCCGCAGGCGCAAGCCAAGGGCGGACCGCCCCTGGAAAGCGAGTGCCTGGAGCGGAGATCAACGTCCAAATTTGTACAAGCCCATAAATAAACGGCAGGCGAATTCCAATAAATCGTCCACCTTTTCATAATTTCACGCTCCTGTCATCAGGGCAATGAAGCCACGCCCTTCCGATTTGTATATTCTTAGTAAACTTCTATTCTGTCTTGTTTATGCTAAAATGAATGCAATCCACTCCTAAGATATTAGAGGTACTGATCATGTATAAAAAATTCTTCATTTTGATCTTCGCAGCCGCCCTTCTTTTAGGGCTTATTAAAACCGTTATGGATATGTAGTGAAAACAGCCCGATTCCTGAGGGGAATCGGGCTGTTTTCATTTTCGTTTAACCTCTCCATTCAGCTTCCCCATTTTCGGGATAAGGATAAAAAACAAACAAACGACCAAAAGTGCCAAAACGATGCCGAGCAATATCGTCAGGTCAAAATTAAGCGAAGGCTCTGTTTCTTCTTCGTTTCTCGTTGGAATGTGGACCTCCGAGAATAATCCAAGCTGTTCTGATTTTGAAGCGATGGTATTATTTTGATTCTCCATTACAGGAGACTGAAACAGTGAGTCCTTCACCGAGTCAATGGCATCATATTTCCCTCTTTCAAAAGTGAGGTCCTTTTGTTCTTCAGGCAGTTTCCGCTTCTGTTCCAACAATCCTTCTTCATGGAAATACTCCGTTTGAATATCAATATCGTTCTCTTGATATTCATTTGGCTCCACCATCGGTTCCTCTTCCGCCCCGCCATGAGGTGCATGGCTAAAAAACAGGATGAGCAAGACAGGCATTACGTATTTATTCCACTTCATGGGCCATTGCTCTTCTTTCTGCAAGACGCTTCACTATATATGGAATGACCGTTGCGATAAGTGTCAGTACAATCAAGATGATACTAGCCGGAATGAATGCCGACTGATTACCGAATTGAATGGACATGTATACGTCCGCAACAGGGTGGTCTACATTGAAATTAGGCATGATTAAATCCAATAATGGAATGGTAAAGAAACTGATCAAACCAATCACCAGGATAGCACCGACAAACGGCCCAATCGAGAAGGCAAGTCTGGTAAACGCTGAACAGAAGAATAAAAGCAGGACGGTGAAGACGGTCCATTTAATCTCCTGCATATCTCCCAGTGGATAGATCTTCAAGCCATACATGCTGATGATTAAACCTACGATCAGATTCAATAAGGTAAACAAGGATGCATGGACCATCATTGGAATGGCTTCATAATGATGCAGGAAGAAACCGATCAATATCCCAGAAATGAGTATGATCACCAACATGACGATCGGTGGGATATTAACCTTTTCCTGATGAAGGACTTCCCCGCTGATTTGTACGGGATTCGCTAAATATTCGTACACATACCCGTTCTCCTGATCATCAACTAAAGTGTTGTTCAAGACGCTATATACGTCCGTCTTGATTTTTTCGGTTGAGTCTACATTTTGGGACCAATTATCATTAAGCTGATCGGCCCTTTCCTGTACGGACCCCACTTTCGCTTGCAGGTCTGCTGTATCCTTCGTGACCGTTTCCTGTCTTTCCGCTACAGAATTGACAAGCTCGGAAATGAAGCCGACCGTTGTTGCCGTATTGTCTTGAAGTGATACAAACATTTCTCCATCAAGGTTAACTGGCGGTTCGGCCTCCATCTCAGGAACTTCCATATCATCCGACAAATTGGCAGACACTTCTTGAGCCTTGCCGGTAATTGCCGCCAATTCAGCTAAAGTGGCTTTTTGTCCCGTTTCAACGTTAGCATCATATTCTTTCATATACCCCATAATGGAATCCGAGAACATCCCGAAGTTCTCATTGACTCCTGCTAAACTGGCTTTAACGAGTTTCGCTTCTTCATCTACATTTCCGGAAACCCCATTTTTCAAGTTTTCCAATTCTCTTATATTGGCTGCAAATATCTTATCTACATTTGCTTCGGTGACTCTTTCAGCCAATTCACCATAAGATGAGAGTGAACCGTAATAGGCAAGGAGGGTAGTTGAATCCCGATTGGTGATAGGATTCTCGAAGGCCTTCACAAGCACCGCTCGCCTTTCCCCCCCCACTTTTTCCAGAAGTGACTGTTCGAGAGTCTTGATTTCTGCGATGGCCTCTTCGATTGTCATGCTCTGGATGTCCTGTAATTTTTGAATATCTTCCTGTGACTTTTTCCATTGGTCACCTAAATCCTTATAATTCGTGCCGAGTTCATTATAATCAGCTTGTAATTCCGTAAACTGCGCCAGCAGGTCATTATATGAATCTACCAGTGTATTAAACTCCGTTATCACTTGGTTATAATTCCCCGTTCTGTCGCTTACCGTTCCGCTGAGATTATTGATTTCCGTTTGGAGTTCCGCTGTAAGGATGTTGACTTGTTCAGCAGCTCCTTCACTTCCTTCTGCCGGCACCAAACTTTCAAGTGCCGTGTTGATCCCATTGATTTGATCCAGCAGTACCTGGAGAGACAGTTCATCAATCGGGTCCTTCTTGTCAGGTGCAGCAGCTGATTCACCTTTTCCCGTATCCGTTTCAATATCCTCTATAGGCGTCGTTCCTTCACCTATATCCTCCCCATCACCAGAGCTGCTTGCAAGATTTCCTCTTTGCATAAGCAAGGTTGACTGAAGGTTATCAAGACCCGCCTCTTCCGATTGTTTCAATTGTTCAATCGAGCTTTGTTGATCTTGGGTGATTTTCGTAATTTGTTCTACTTGTTTGTCTTTCATGCTTGTTGAAAATTGTTCCAATTCATTACTGCTGGAATCAAGTTTCTGCTGCATGATTCCAACATTTTCTCTAATGCCTTGATCATTAAGGCTGTATTTCGTATTCATCCCTTGCTGAATCTCTGGTATAGATTGATTCCCCTCATTCAGCACCTTGTCGTATGACTGCACACTCTCCATGACAAGCTGCTGATTTTGGGCAGAGGCCTTCTCAAAAAGGATACTTTGAGCTTTTTGATATTCCTCAAAAGAAACAACATCTTTCACAAATGAAGCCATTTGAGTCTTCGTGTTCCCTATTTCATCCATTGTTTCAGTACTTGTTTTGCCAGCATCTTTCGTCTCGGCAAAAACTCCTTCAAGCATGTCCTTATGCTGCTTGATTTCGCCTGCAAGACTTTCCGAGCTTGGAGTATAGAACTCATACATCGTGTTTTGAAAAGCGATTTCTTTAGCAAGGACATTATCGAACTTCTTACGGATGTCCTCGACCGATTGGGAAACATAGCTCCAATACTGTGTTGAAATATGCTTATTCATTTTGCTCTTTGTTTTCTCTAATTCCTTTTGTACCTTTTCCATGTTTTCTGCATTCAAACTAGGTTGTACCTTGTACTTTATCCCCGCCTTGACAGGCTGTTCATCATCGAACGTATAAATATTCTCTGAAAAATCGGATGGGAAATATATGACTGCATCGTACTTTTCATTTGCAAGTCCACTTTCCGCCGTACTTCTATTTACCACAAACCACTCATATTCAGAATCCTTGTCCAGTGTAGTAACAAGCTCTGAGCCCATGTAAATGGGGTTATTGTTAAATTCTGTCCCATTATCTTCATTTACAATGGCGATTTCACGTGAAGCCGTTTCTGTCTTTTTCATTGGATTTTGGCCAATATAAGAAAAAAACAAGATTGGCAGCGCTAAGATCACCAGTATTTTACCGATTAACAGCATCGGTTTTATTTTTTCAGACACTTTCTTGCACTCTCCTTCTTTCTTCACTTAGCGGAATTTGGATTTTGCTTTCCTGGCCATTCAGCACAAAGTATCCGTAACCCGGCTGTATTTCTTCTTCTTTTCTGGAATAGGAGAGGGTGTACAAGCTTTGGTCCGATTTTTTAAGAAGCAAAACAGCCTGTCTGACTTGTTTCAGTTCGGTTGTCAACGAATCATACCCCTTCGTGAAGTCGTTGGCATTTCCAGCGACAATCAGACTAAACCCAAGATGGCTGTATTGTTTCATCAAACTGCTGATCCTATCCTGAATCCTGCCGTCTATCGTTTGCTGGATCCTTGAAATGCTATCTATGACAAATATGACCGGTGGGAATTCCAGTTGCTTCATCGGTTTCAATTCCAATGCCGCAAGATAACTTCGCTCACGTTCTTCAAATATTCCAGTGATATGATCAAGCCATTCGGTTATCCTCTCTTTTGTTTCCACATAGCTCACCTTCTCCTCAAAAGCATAAGAAGATAGGCCGCGATCCACTCCGTCAAATAATCCAATTTCGCCGACCGCCTGTGTAAGCAACGTTTCCAGCAGCACTTTAAGGACATTCGTTTTCCCTTTACGTGACTGTCCTACGACAAGCAGGAATGGATTGGCATTCAACTCCACGAATACAGGTGTAACGCTTTCCTCTGAAAGCCCGATTGGAATGGCATCCTTCTTAATGGTTTGTGAGCAGTAACTCTTGAAGCTGCTGGAATCAAGTCGTGCCGGTAACATCCGAATCGCCGGCGGTTTGTCCATTTCCTTATATTTAACCTTATGTTCTGCCACAGCTTGTTTCATTTCTTCCAAAACGGCTATATCATCCGCTCCATCGGCTGGTAAGTAAATCTGGGTGAGGTAGGTTTGGTCCTTTTTCACCAACGCCCTGCCAGGAACAGGTTCATTTTCATAAGGGGTTCTCCCCAAAACTGAATATTTTTCCGAACTGTCCATTAAGTAATGGACGACCTTCGTCTTAAGGCTATTCATTAACGGCTGGCGAATCGCATTGATTCTCGTTGCCGTTAAAATCATGAAGATTCCAAGTGATTGTCCATCACGTGCAAACTGAACGAATTGGGCTTCCTGATCCTGCATCTCATCCTTCACTATGTCAAAATTGTCGACCACGATATAAATAATCGGCAATTTATCTTCCACCAATGCATTATAAAGCTTTATGTTACTAAGCTCCTTTTCAGAAAAAAGCTGCTTACGCCTTTCCATTTCCGCCTTCATGAATAACATGAATTTTTCAATTTTCCTTAACTCATCAAACCTAAAGTATTCCCCAGTATGAGGCAGCTGGCGTATTGGGAGTAAAGCGCTATTCCCGAAGTCGAAAATATAATAATGCAGTTCTTCAGGACTGAATTGATCTGCAAAACTAAAGAGAAGTGTCAAAACGGTGGTTGACTTGCCGTACCCGGAAGAACCAAAAACCCCTATATTCCCATCATCAATCCAGTTATAGACATAATTGGTCTGGCTTTGCAATTCGGGCTCATCCTTCATTCCCAGGTGGAATTGATTCATCGTCAGGCTTCTTTCAGGGTTTCTTGATAAACGATCTGAAAGAGGCGGCAGCCATGGGCTTGCCAACTTCTTAATCTCCATTTCTTCCTGTATCGCCACAATTCGATCCKCCACGGCTTCAATTTCACTAATCTTTTCTTTCCTCATATTAGTGACCTGTTCCGATACATTTGAGATTTGAACAAGACCGAGGTCTGTGACAAGTGCCACTTCATCCTCAGATCCAACCGTATCCTCTAAATATGGGGCACCGCTCCATGCAGACTGGAACAATTCATAAACCTCGTTATTTCCAACCTGCAAATATCCCCGTCCAGTGACAGTAATATTTGCTGCATCGCTATTTTTAAGAATTTCCTTACTATCACTGGCATCCTGCACTTTCAAGGAAATTTTAAAACGGGCATTGCTCCAAATCTGGTTATCAATTACACCGCCCGGCTTTTGTGTAGCAAGAATTAAATGAACTCCCAAGCTCCGTCCAATTCGCGCCGTACTCACTAATTCGCGGATGAAATCGGGTTCTTCATTTTTAAGTTCCGCAAACTCATCTGATATCAAAAATAGGTGCGGTAACGGTTCATCCGCTTTGCCTTCTTTGTATAGGTCCGTGTAATCGTTGATATGATTGACTTCGTATCGATCAAACATGCGCTGGCGCTTCTTCAATTCACTATTGATGGATGCTAGTGCCCTGGCACTGAAGTTCTTGCTTCCCTCAATATTCGTAATGACCCCCAGCAGATGCGGAATCTGCCTGAATGGCTGTGCCATTCCCCCGCCTTTATAATCTATAAGCAAAAAGGCAACTTCATGCGGATGATAATGAACGGCTAATGATAGGATGTAGGTTTGCAGTAATTCACTTTTCCCCGATCCTGTCGTTCCGGCAACCAATCCATGGGGGCCATGCGCCTTTTCATGCAAGTTCAATTCAACCCTATCCGTTTTCCCTTTCAATCCAATCGGAACTGCCAAGGATTTGGAAGACTGATTGGTCCGCCAGTTTTGGCTGATAGGCAGCTCTTCCACTTCACGAGCTTTCAATAATTCAAGGAATGAAACCGTTTCTGGTATGGAGTTGTTCATGCCTTTTTGATGGTCTAATGAACGGAGCGTACGTGCATAACGCTCATTTCCTTCTTTTGAATGTGCATCAAGTTTAAATGGAGTATGAACGGCCTTCGTTTGCTGGATGAGAATCTCACCCTCAAAATCATTGATGTACTTCACAAGCGTATGGACATTTTCCGTCAAACTTTCTTTTGCATCCGCTGCAAAAATCGTCGAGATACCTAAATCGTCCGTTTTACCTTCTAAATATTCCAATATGACATGTTCAGCTATTAAATTACGATCCGTGACAATAAAGACAAAGTGGGGAGTGAATCGCACTTTCCCTTTGTTCTCATCCAAATCTCTTTCCCTCAATAGCTGATAAATCGAGGTCAGGAGCTGGTCACGTGATTGCTCATTATATATAAATCCTTTTGCATAGGCATGCGGCAATTGAAAATGAGGGAGCCATTTCATCCATTCCCATTCCTGATAATCCTTTTCCGGAAAGATGGCGACAAATCGAACATCATGATAACTATGAAAAAAGGCCAGTTGCCCAATCAATTGCTGCAGCTCTCGTTTAACAATCGATTCCTTTCCGACCAGGCCCATCGATCCGCTTGATAAATCGATCGATAACGGAAGATCTTCCAGGTTTTTGTATACATCCACAAGTTCCTGCGACTGCTCAAGTAAATCATCTATATCCCGATTGGACATATCGCTGCTATTTACCGACACTTGATAACTTGAGGGTATGGTCGCCGTTCCGATCTTAAAGTGCAGGGCATCTTCACTTTCCAGAGTTCGTTCCCATATACGATCACTAATACTATCAGTTAGAAGCTTCATCCTTTCAAAGGAAGGGTAATGATAGAACAGCACATTCTTTTGTTTTTCAGACAGCTCTTGCAGTTCTTCCCTCTTCTGCTCTAGATACCTGGTATATACACGTTGGCGTTTTTCTTCTCTGAATTTTTGCTTCTTTTTGTCTTTAAAGTATTGTACCGTCGAGGTAACTAAAGTCGTCGTGAACATCACAATCGATATGATGATGAAAATGCCCCGCGGCTGAATGACCGTGATGACCCCCATGACGATCAGCATCATTAAAGGCGGCATAAGGATTAACCATAACCCTCTATTATTATCTTCCGCTTCTTGGCTCGGAAAAGAAATCGTCACTTTCTCATCCGGCAATTCGTAGATCATCCTTGGTGTCCGGCGATACTGTGGATAGTTTTTTTTCATTTCAGAGATTGGCTTCTTCATTTTAGCTAATGATGTTTCATGACTTTCGGCGCTATGAATCATCAATAAGTCGCCTTCAATCAACCTCAGCACCATATGCGGCCAGCAAACCAGATCACCATTTTGAATGGGAACAGGCTTCGTTACCCTTTCACCGTTCAGGAATATCCTGCTATTTCCCACTGGCATGAGGTGCCACTGCCCTTTATGCAGCACAAGGGAAAAGTCATTGCCGGAAACGGGTCCTTCTTTACGGATGGTCGCTCCCGCCTTGGCCGATAAAGTGATTTCTTTCAAGTTGCCTATATAATAGAGGCTTTCTTCCAATTCCCCTGACGTATAAAAAATCTCGACCGTTTCTTCTCCTTCTTGAAAGGTGAAGCTATGGAATGGCTTTACATCGCCAAGCTTCTTGTCCTCTCTAAACACCTCATATTCATCAAGTCCCTCATTTTTTTTCAGCTTGATAGGACCTTGTTCAAAAGGAATGGAATAAACGGTGATCGTATCCTGTTTTGATGGCCCAATCGAAATTGGACCGTTATGATTATCCTTGATCGTAAAGGATTGGTAGGTACCACTAGAATAAATCCATAATAAACTCATTAAATCTCACCTCCGCAAAAGGCCCATTGCTCACTCTTTGCTTTTCTCTTTTTCTTCAGTTGATTTTTTGGAGGAATCCTTACTTTCTTCTTTTCCCCCAGAAGCAGGTTCATTTTCCGCTTCTTCTTTTACAGCAGGTTTTGCTTCCTCTGCGCCTTTATCCTCTATATTCGAGTCTGTTGCAGCAGGGTTCTGATCTTGCTGTTCCTCCATTTGCTTATCCAATTCCTTTTTTTCCTTTTCATATTGGGATAGCTCGGTATCGACTTCTTTAATTTGCGTTTCCTTTTCTTCCCCAGATAGACTATCGTCCAACTTAATCTGTTCTTTCTGGTTTACCAGCCCGTACATAATCAATTCGCGATCCTCCATGATTCTCGCCAAATCGATCGCTTCCTCGCTCATGCCCCTGCCTATATAAATCCAATATAGGAGATACTGACTATCCGTTTGCAAAGAGATTGCATTTTCCACATTTTTCCTAGCCACTCCCTCCAACGGTTCATAAGTGACGTAGGACTTCGCCAGTTCATATTGAACGACATATGGCATCTTTTTCGGATCGTAGTTTTCCAAACGGTCAATGACTTCACTGTATTTTTGTTTTAAGAAGCTTTCACCGCTTTCTACATATGCATCCTGCTTAGGTTGGGAGAAGAATAGTGTGTAAATCGCAAACAATAGCAGTGGCACTAGAACGATCACCGTACCCCAAAGTGTATAACGGCCCGTTTTCCATTTCTTTTCAGGAATATGTACAAATGCTTTTTCTTCCTTCTCTAAAGCTTCTATCCGGTTTTGAATGACCGTGGAAAGTTCATCCCAAGTCCCTGATGACAATATACTTTGTGATTCGTTCGATAGTTTCAGTGTTTTATGGTAAAGCAGATACTCTTCGAATGTATGCTGCCCATCCACAAGCGCCGAAATCGTTGCCTTCGTTTCTTTAAATAACTCATCTTGATTATGCTCATAAGGAGGCAAACTGTCTTTTACCCCATAATGCAGGAAATATGGGGTCAAGCTTGAATCAAAAACGATATTTTCCGGACAAACGACTAGTTGCAGGCGATTCAATTCATGATTCCTTATTTTCTTTTGGATTTGATAAGACGATAACCATTTACTCAATGGATTTTTATCTTTAGCTTTGGAAAAAACAAAAAAAGAGGCTGGTGGATTTACTCTGATCTTCACCTCGTCCTCTGTCACTTCTATATGTTTCTGGAGAGCATCATCCGCTTCATGAATAAGCTGTAATTCCAGTGGGTCCTGCATCGGTAGTTTTGCCCGTTGGAAAACGAACGAATGCCCCTTATCATCCTTCATCATTGCAGCTTCTGTTTTTTTCTCCAGATATGGTTTCTCATCCATTTTATGTAACTCCTTTACCCCTGCTAAAGGGCTTTAGACTTTTTTCCTATAAAGAGTCCACACTTATCCATTAGAGGATCTCAAGGCGGTCCCCCGTCGTAATTCCGCTATCAAGCAGGGTTTCATAACCTGAACATACGAACTCTTTATTCTGGACCCGCACCCAATAGCCTTCTTTAGGTGCACTGGCAATATCTTTTACCTGCCATATTATCTCCACAACCTTCTTGATGGAGCGGTAATTCGATACTTGCAAATCAAATACTTCCCCTGTATACCTGTTTAAATCGATCGTTAGTTGAATATATATGGAATCCACCTCTTTCAAAGCAAAAAAGCACCACGATCTTCAAAAAGAGTCGCGGCGCTTTTTCCTAGAAATTCTTTTTCTCATTTACCTAATGATTATCCGCGAATTTGACTAGCAATCTGATTATCTGTGTCTTCAAGGATTTGAGCTGATTTATTCAATTGTTGAGAAACTTCATTCAACAAGCGAGCCATATCCATGAATGAAGGCTTTAATTCTTCGTACTGACCTACGAAAGCCTCACTGGAAGAACCTTCCCAAATACCAGTTAAATGATCTCTCATTCTATCTAAACGACCAATCATATCAGTTACTTGTTGGCTCTCATTATCATATTGTCTAGCTACATCTTTCAGTTCCGAAGGTGTTACGCGAATTTGTGACATAGAAAAAATCCTCCTTTTATCTTATATAGTACATTTTAATAGAACCATACATTTTCTGCCATATAAATAAGCGCAAAGTCGAAAAATGGTAAATTATAATTATGCAAAAAAACCTAAATATGGCATTATGAAAGTCTATGTACCTGTTTTCCCACACCTTTAAACCCATTTTTTAATTATTTTTTAATATTTTACTTTTTTATGGTAAAAAAAGTACCTTATACCCAAAATTCCTGAACCATTATCCATTAATATGGTTTTCACCATGATATTAGTGACTTTCGACTTTCTTTTCTACGAAATTAATCAAACGTTTGATTAAAGTCTGAAAAGCAATTTTATGATTGATTGAATATAAACCATTTACAAAACATAATGAATGGAGGACCTTTTTTACCATGCTACTTTCAACTTTATTTTGGCAGGTATCCTTGTCATATAGCGAGAATCGATATATCCAACAGAAACAGGCCAGCTCTTGCCAATGATTTTTTTGGAATATCCTTCATGCTACATTCATGATTCAATTACGTTGCTTAATCATATAACCCGTTCCAAAAAGTGTTTCAAAAACCGCTCACTTTCCACATTCGTACAGACACGGATTCTAGGTTCGCCATCCTTTTGACCGATTGTCCTGCCTGCTTCTTCACCCTCGGTCACCACCTTGACGTTCATCCATTCTGTCCTGACAAAACTTGAATCAATCGCAACCCCGACTGCAAGTGGATCATGAAGGGCGCAACCACCCAAACCTGGATGGGAGTTTTCATATGCTTTCATATAATAATCGGTCATTTCCGCTAAAAATTCGGCGCTTTCCTTACCAGTGGCACGCCAATCATCAAGCTTCGATTTCAGTAGGTATGTTTGCAGCGTCACATCAAGCCCCACTAGGGTGATCGGCAGTCCTGAAGTCAATACCTGATGTGCCGCTTCAGGATCTGATATTATGTTCGCTTCAGCATAAGGGGTTACATTTCCTGGTACATTTACGGCACCGCCCATTATTACGACCTCTTTTACAAGCGACATGATCATCGGCGCTTTATTGATCGCCAATGCGATGTTAGTCAGTGGTCCAACTGCAATGATCGTAATTTCATGCGGTCGGCTTTGCACTTGATCGATAATGAAATCTGCTGCATTTCCTTGTGATGCTTTGATGGTTGGTTTAAACCGAAGGGTATTTCCTAACCCGTCTTCCCCATGAACATGCTTGGGATACCGCTTCTTCCTTCCGCGTACCAAAGTTTGGTCAGCACCTTCATATACCGGTATGCGCCTATTTAATTTCTCCAAGACGGCAAGTGTATTACGGGTCGAATCAACAACGGGCACGTTACCAAAGCAAGTGGTGAATCCGAGCACTTCCAATTCAGGGGAATTTAAAGCATATGCCATCGCCATGGCATCATCTATCCCCGTATCTACATCAAATATGATTGGTTTCAATATTTCCACACCTTCCAAAATCACTTTTTGCTTTATCAACTCATTGCTTCTCTTATCTCTTCCTTATGTATAAAGAAACACTGTTATCCAACTGAATTTTAACATTCAACGATAGCCCAGTTCCACAGAAATTTAGGAATACTCATAATTCACAAACAAATGACAAGTACAGTCGGTACTTGTATCTACCAGTAAAAAAAGTTGACCGCCCATAAATATCAATGATATAAAAAGTGAAAAGAAGAAGTTGTGCCACGAACTAGTTATAAATACATGCGTTACGAATTTATGATATCCAAGGTGGAAAAAGGATGAAAATGTTTAAGTTGATTGAAGATGTTCCATCTGCGTATAAAAAAGGGACAAAATTCTTTTTAATATCGCATTCTGAATTCATTGGCGTGAAAAGTTATGTATTACTGGCAGAAGATTTAAAAGGAAAGATCGAAGTAACGGAAGAGGAATTGAGGAGTAAATTCGTTACCATACATTGATTTAAAAAGCTCCATTTGGTTAAGCTGGAAGCTGCTTAGCCAAATGGAGCTTTTCCTTTCCAAGCCGCTGGGATTGAACCGGCGACTGAAAAAAATGAATATGCGGAAGGAAAGGACATATACATTATGGTGAATGTTTTCTTAAAAACTATGATTCTAATGAGCCGGAAATTTTCATCATATTCTATCCCACAGCAGGAGAAAGCATTGTTAAAGTCCATGAAGTTCATTCATATCCTATTTGGTATGGCTTCATGGGGCTGATTCATATATCTCTTACAAATAAATGCATCTTAGAACCAGAAGCTCCCTTGGCCTTCTATTTTATTGTTTTTTTGATTCACACCATCGCCATATAATAATCAAATTTCAATAAAAGAGAGAAGTATTCGCGTATAGAGATGAGGCGCCTCCAGAATGTAAAAATAGGATGTTATCCTCCGGCTTAAAGATGCCCTTTTGGATTAAATCAATGAGTCCCGCTGCCGCTTTTCCCGTATATACCGGATCCAGCAAAATCCCTTCCGTTCTTGCCATAAGCTTGACGGCTTCCACCATTTCAGGTGTAGGCAAAGCATAACCCGGACCGACATACTCATCAAAGCACGTAACAGCCTCACGAGGAATTGAATTTGGAATGCCGATGTGTGCTAAAGTTTCTTTAACTAACTGATAAACTTTCTCTTCTTGTTCAGCTTTTCCTCTGCTTACGTTTATTCCAATTACTGATATTCCACTTTGGTTTCCATGAAATCCGGCCGCCAAACCAGCATGCATTCCTCCGCTTCCGCTTACACAAATAACAGCTTTCAAATCAATTCCTTGGTCAAAGGACTGTGCCAAGATCTCCTGTGCGCAAGCCACATATCCCGTTGCACCAATGACATTGGATCCCCCAACCGGAATGATGTAAGGACTATGTCCATTCTCTGTTACCTCTTTAGCCACTTTTTGCATTTCTTGCATTAAGTCAGCTCCATTAGGCACTACTTTGATTTGTTCAGCGCCTAATAAATGGTAGAGAAAATAGTTACCGTTAAAATCCGGTTCAGAATTTGAAAGGCCCTCTTCCAACACAAGGATGCATTTCATTTTCTCTTTAACCGCAGCAGCTAGTGTCAAGCGGCAATGATTTGAT
>NZ_JBFUIQ010000056.1:0-25539 GCF_056401795.1 Peribacillus sp. P4_D6 | reverse complement strand
CTGCATGTCCTTCAACGAATAAACCTTCAAAGGAAGGCACTCCGAAGAATTGCATAATGATATTTAGATATCGGTGACCCATTTCCATTTCAGCTGCCGGTCCTTCTGAATAAATACCACCGCGAGCTTGAATATGCAAGGCTTTTTTATCAGTTAAAAGACCAACGGGGCCTTGTTCGGTGTATTTAAATGATTTACCTGCAACAGCTACGGAATCAATATACGCTTTCAAAACTGGCGGGAATGAAAAATTCCATAAAGGCGATACAAATATATATTTATCGGCGGCTATAAATTGCTCACATAATTCTGAGAGCCGACTAACTTTCGCTTTCTCCTCCGACGAGAGTTCTTCAAAACCCTTTCCAGCTTGAAGTTTCCCCCAACCACTGAAAACATCCACATCAATTTCAGGAATATTTTCTTTATAAAGGTCAATATTCACAATTTCATGGCTAGGATTTACTTCTTTATATGTGTCAATAAATGCTTTTCCGACGGCCATACTGTAAGATTGTTTGTCATCATGAGGATGAGCCGTGATATACAATACCTTTGTCATTCAGTATCTTCCCTTTCTTTTTACATATTTGAACATTCTAGTTTGTCTTGGGAATTCAACCTTTATACAATTACTCGAACTAAAATATCTTTAATTGATGGGAATAAAATTAAATCCGTAAGATAGAAATTCGTTTTCGAGGGTAGTAAGGTATAAATCTTCTTTCATTTTGTGAGAAAGGATATGATTTTGGATATGATAAAATAAGACAATCTGGTTCACTTTAGGAGGACTAAGTAAATGACGAATTCAATAAAATTTGATCTCCACACTCACCATGAACGCTGTGGACATGCTATCGGCACAATTGAGGATTATGTAAAGCAAGCCATCGAATACGTCTTGCATTATATTGGGATTTCTGACCATTCTCCATATTTTTATAGTGAGGACGACCATCTCTACCCAACTACTGCAATGGCAAAAAGTGAACTTGTTCCTTATATTGAGGAAGTACTTCGCTTAAAAGAGAAATATGCAAGCAAAATTCACGTGTTATTAGGAATGGAAAGTGATTTCTTCCCTGATCACATTGAAGTCTACCGCGATCAATATCTTTTACACCCTTTTGACTACATAATTGGATCTGTTCATTATGTTCAGGATATTAGCATTTTTAAAAGAGGTCGTTGGAATGGCTTAACCTCTAAAGAACAGCCAAAAGTAAAGGATGAATATTATGAATTAATACAGAAATCGGCTAAAAGCGGAGTGTTCCAAATCTTAGGCCATATTGATGCAATGAAAGGTTTTTATCCATCCTTTTCTTCCATTGAGACAGACAGTATTGAAAAAACGCTAAAAATCATTAGTTCAGAAGATATCGMCATTGAGATTAATACCTCTGGTAAAACGAAAGATTGTGGTGGGTGGTATCCAGCAGATGACATTTTAGAACGAGCTCTTTTCTATGATGTGAAGGTAACCTTTGGATCGGATTCGCATACACCGGAACGTATTGGCGATGAATTTGAACTAGTTAAAAAAAGACTAAAGGAGATCGGCTTTTCTGAGTGGGCTTACTTTGTTAAAAAGGAAAGGATTCTCACTCCACTTTAACCTTTCAATGAGAACAGGTCCGATCATTAGAGCTTCCTGTAACCACATGTGGAATGAACTTTTTCAATCCTTTTGCTACTAAGAAGGCCGAAGTCCAAAAATTAATTCGTGGGTCGCTAGTTAATCCTGTTAAATCCCTCAACTGATCAATGAATCGGTACCATTTTTTTTTATGGGCATAAAATAATCATTATGCATCCTGTCATAAAAATCATCACGATTGCTTACACGTTTTTCTCCGTTCATTTCAATGAATTCCAGTCATCACCATATTTTTTTGCATAAAATAAAAGTATTTAGGGAATTAATAACTAACCATTCGTTTATCTTATAAAAAGGAGTTGATTTTGGGATGATTGATAACCCATTGCATAAAGAGAATGACGAAACCCTTGTAGAGTCAGTTGAAGGTGGTATCAACTCTTCAATAGGGCGATCCGAAGCCCCTCCAAAAGCCCAGTCAAAAGATCCTGAATTCGATCTTTTTGGCACAGTATTAAATGGGTATCTTTAATTTATACTTCCTTATTGAATAAACCTTATTTCAAGACCTAAAACATCATAAATTCCTAAAAAGAAGAGCACATATTAGTCACGCATAATATGTGCTTTCCTTTTATTAAATTCAAGCGTCCTTTTCGTTAATGATATTCCTTTTGCTCTTCAGATTAGTCTATCTCACCTGGTTCTTCTCCTGGAATTAACACTTCTCCAATTTTATCAATTGAGTTAACTATCGACATTTTTGAAACTGCCTGTCCCTTTATTAACATTAAGAAAAAAGGCTGCATCAACAACCTTCCTTGGATGTAAGCCCTCTCATTCATGAAATAGCAGAAGCTGGTTCGTTTTAGCTTAGTTCGCCTCGTTAACCGGCTGTTGTACTTGTACCTTTTCCCCTATTTCAATGGATAGCAAATCCTCCCCTACTAACACAGTTCCATCATATGCTTTTTTTGTTCTTTCGAGCAAATCAGCTTTTTCTTCTGTTAATCCTCCCAATAATACTATGTGTGAATACACAGCAAGTTTTGGTTGTATTTGGCTAAAGACTTTACCTGCTTCCTCCGGTGTAGTGTGAAGATCAAGTATATTGGCGATTGATTCTGATTCATTATCAGGTTTTGCCGCTGCAACCTCATGAATCACCACATCAGCACCTTTGGCAAATTTTATAAGATTTTCATTATAGCGGGTGTCGCCTGAAATAACTACTGAATGTCCTTTGTAATTAACCCGATAACCGAAAGCCGGCTCTATTGATTTATGGTCAACCTTAAAGGCTATTACTTCAATTCCCTTTTTGTTATAGACAATACCCTCCTTGATATCATTTGCGACAATACTTGCTCCTTCAACGTTCCCATTTCCAGAGTCATCCCTTGCATCCAAATCGGCTTTAAATGCTTTATTCATATGTACCATCATTTTCTCGGTTCCCTTAGGTCCCCAAATCTTAAATGCTTGCTCCCTTTTTCCTCCTGTTGGTAAGGAACCTGTAAGCCATACGTCCGGTATGCCGATTGTATGATCCGAATGCAAATGCGTCAGGAATAACTTATCAACACTTCCTGGTAACATATTCGCTTTATATAATTGTAAAGCGGTTCCGCGTCCAGCATCAAAGAGGAGTTTTTCATTACCAACTTCTACAAGAGTAGCTGGACCGGAGCGGGATGTACTTAAAAGTGGAGAACCTGTACCTAATAGGGTTACTTTAAAATCGGTTTGCTGGACCGCTGTTTGACCAAATGAAGGAAGAAATAATGATAATGATAGAATTATGGTCACTACCAGCAAAAAACCAAACGAAGTATTTCTTATTCTTTTCTTCATAACAAAAACCTCCTGTCAGATTATTTGACTGTACACAAGGAAAAACCAGTTGTTTCGAATATAAAACCTCGTTTCAAAAAACAAATACGCAAAATAAATATTACAATATTTATAATATTCAGTCAATGATAACCGGAGGAATATCGTGTATGTTGTTTCAACCTTCCATTAAGACAACCGGACTCAATTTGGGAAAGAAGCGGAAATAATCTTAGTGAATATTGGATGAATCGTTCATACTAAATAAAAAATAACTGTTCAAGAAGGAGTTTATATGCCAAAAGAAAAAAATAATCCAGCTCAGCCAAAAAGTCAGGTTAGTCGATTAAACGACGTGATGGAAGTGGATACAGATGTCAATGAAGATCCTAATCGGGAAAAATTATTGGATGAATCCGTTGATGCTTTTCTAAAATTGAAAGAAGGACAGGGATATTAGGGGCAAAATTTTGGTCGCTATTGACTTGTTTTAAGACGTTTTTATATTTTTTTCACGTTAAGTGGGCCCCTCATGAAGCTATTGAGCGGCCCGTTTTGTTTCCTTATCAACGAACGTTTTTCTTATTGGGATACCGCCACATCGCCATCAAAGTACGCGCGCAAGAGATAATATACAAGGATGTTCTCTTTAATTTACTATGGTAACGCTAAAAATAACGCATGACAAAAAAACCATCCATGTTGAAATTGATTCAAAACTCTTCCATTCTAACTGAATAAAGAGAGTACCTTTCTTCACAGTCCCATTCCAAAAAAACTCTGGTTCATCATTCTTACGATATATACGAGAATTCAACTTCAAACGTGAGATTTAGTAAGCACCTTCATCATTCATTTTCTGAAAGCGTGTAAGTCGAAATAACCTAAATCCCTTATGTATAAGCCTTTCGGTTGAATGGTTAGTAGACCCGTGGAACAGAAGGTGATTTTATCATTTTCCCTCGCTTTTCCTACTATACGTGGAGGAACTCCCCACCCCTCAGGGCTCATGAGGACACCTGTAGATGCTTCGAGGCGGCTACACAATTGTGTGAGTGGTGTTACTCGCGACTGTTGACTAAACCATACACATAAAGCAATTAATTCTTGTGCTTGATATTTAGTTGTACGTTGAACAAAACCAACTTCTTTAGCTAATTGTTGTAGAGAAGATGGAGATAAGTAGTTTTGAAACTCTCGTTTTTTTATGATGATACAAATTCACCTTAGCTTGATGGCGATGGGGTCCGGCCACAATTTTAACGAAAATATACGCAAAGCCTTCGGATGTTACCAGACCCGGCCGTCTCTCTTCTATAAAGTCTGTTTTTATGAAGTAAATCTTTTTGTTCGTGATAACAAAAAGGAAATATTTGTTTTTGTGTGAATAAGTCGAAAATATATAAAGGTGAACTAAACATTGTATATTTTCGACTTGTTGCTAAAGTACCAGGGTTTCATTCACATCTGTACTTGAACTGAGGCTCTGTCTGTATATAAAAAGCATTTCTTACTTGTGCACTCCAATTTGCAAAGGCTGATCTCCATTCAGGAGTGTTAAAGAATTGATCTACAGTTTGAGTTTCAGAATGCCAAACTATAAATAGGTTGAGTGGGGCAATTCCTCCTGCCCAAATTCCATTATTTGCGTCAGTATCTTCTTCCCTTACTAATAATAAGGGTAGACCAAATTGAAAAGCCATTGAAGGTTCTACTTGTGAATAAACTGATCCTGTCCAGAATGGAGTGGAAGGTGGAAGGGGTCCTGCATTGACATCAACTGTTTGAATTTTAAAACGACGAAGGTTTACTGCCAACATTCCATAGCTTGATGAAACTAACCGACGAATATCAGTTAAAATGGATTCAGGATAACTTTCGCTTAATGGTAATGTACGCGGAAAAAGCAAAGCATTCTCAATCTCTAAAATTAGACGGTTTAGAAACCGTTGTTGGTTGTCATTTAAATGAGTCGTCGTACTTAAAAATATAGGAATACGATAAGCACGATCAATACACTCTTGCTGTGCCGATTCTATTTTCGCTTTATCTTTACGTAAAGAGCTATGCTCATTATTACTCAATTTCTCTTCATCCTTGCGTGAAGAGCTATTCTTACTTTTACTCACTTTCTCACCTCCTTTTTTTATTAGTATATGGAAAAGGAATAAGTGAGCTTGGACATAACAGGATTTCATATTAGAAAGGCTTTATAAAACAAAAATTAGTAATTTTGTCTAAATATGAATAATTTTATAAAAAATTTATTTAATTTATCTGAAGCAGGAAATAGGTAATCATTAAGCTATCCACAATAAGCTTTTGGATGAATTCAATGTTGAGGAAAAAATATAACCCACAACAAGATTGTGGGAAAATGCTCTTGGGCATGGGGTACCGCCAGCAAAAACTGGATTATAATGATTTAATGCACAAAACTCCCCATTAGTTGAAAATGACGATACAATGTTAGTGGAATAATTATATTAGATAAAAAGGAGGTCGTTTCCATGAATATTTTAATTTTGGGTGCAACTGGACGAGTTGGGGGTCAATTAGTTATTTATGGTCTGCAAGACAATCATCGTGTTACGGTTTTAGTTCGCACTCCAGAGAAGATTGCTATAAACAATGCCAATTTAACCATCATTCAAGGTAATGTTTTAAATAAAGATGATATCGTACGCGCCATGCATGGAATTGATGTAGTTATTAGTGCACTTAATACTGATGGGACAACGACTTTATCAGAAAGTATGCCACTAATTATCGAAGCTATGGAAAACGAAGGTATACAACGAATTATTACCATTGGAACGGCAGGTATCCTCCAAAGTAGAACAATCCCAAATTCTTTGCGTTATCAGACAAGTGAATCAAAGCAGAAGTCTACCCGTGCAGCGAAAGAACATCATGAAGTTTTCGATTTGCTTAAACAATCAACACTTCAATGGACAATTGTCTGTCCTACGTATTTGCCGGATGGAAAAAGAGTTGGTATATATCGTATAGAAGGCGACTTTTTGCCGGAGGATGGGGTTGAAATATCCGTTCCGGATACAGCAGAATTTGCATTTAGCCAAATAAAAAATAACGATTTTTTAAAAGCACGTGTAGGCATCGCATACTAAAAATTCCAATATGCATTAAACCCCTTCGAAGTTAAATTGTATTGAAAGCCGGTTCAATTTTCTTCGTCAATGAACACAGTCAGGTGAACCATTGCCAGGAATATTTTCCGGTTTCTTTTGGGCGAAGATTTTGCCTGTACCTTGTTCATGACCATCTATTCCTTTGTGCTATATTCCCTTTCCAAATATAGCCATATTCTGCCGGTCAGGAGCAAATGCTTTCCCGTTCCATTTCAATACGGTCTGTACATATCCCAGTGAGTCGGCATTGTACCTCCCGGCGATCCTCTGATACGCTTCGAGCTCATATATGCCATCCCTATTGAAATCAACCGGATATAAACCAGATAAAGGATTGACCCATCCTTCAATCGGCGCCTTCAATATACCATCCTTGTTATAAATTTCAGATAAATATTCCTGATCCTTATAAGTCAGGTCAAGAATGTACCTTTCTTTTAGGTAATGACTGTTCACCTTCACTTTGTATTGGTTTTCATAATGAACATCGTATTGAAAGGATTCATTGAATGAATCTGAATTAAAAATGGTAATGAGTTGACCGTTAAGGTAGGAAAAAACATACGCATAAATGGAACCCCCGCTTCCTCCTGTATCAATGACCACTAAAATGTCATCCCCCTCATTACTTGTAAAATCACCAAGAAAAAGGGTCGGATTATATCCTGTATCATTTTTCATTGGAACTTGTTCATATTGATTAGTCCTCCCATTTTGGATAACCAAGGTTATATTCCTCCAAAAGGGACTATCAGGGGTTTTGTTTGCGGTAAGAAAAACATTGTCCTTTGTCCCGTCCGCATCAATATCTCCCTGTTTTGAGGTCACTATGACTGTTCTATTGGAGATCATTTGTCTTGAAAGAACGGTTTGGAGGTTCAATTGCATGTCTAGCAGTTCCTGTTTGGAAGGATAAGGATTCTGAAACGACAAGGCGTTATCTATCGTTTGCAGTGCTTCATTTGTTAATCCGGCCCTGCTTTGAGTCTCAGCCAAACAGTACCAATAATAAGGATGATTCGTTTCTTGTATTTTTGTGTAATAGTAATGAATCGCATTTCTGATGTCATACATATCCAACTTCATCCCACCTGCCTCTTTATTTTCCATATAGAATTATATGCAGGAATTTTGTGAGTAGCCTTTAGTGCATAGCTATGTCCTTTTCAAATATAGCGCCATAATTATCAATGATTTCGGGCATAATACCTTTTTATTAACATATTCGCTTGCATATATTTATGTAATTTGCTATTATAACTGACGAACGTTCGTTAAATTATGAGGTGATATTATTGAAAAGTAATGAAATTAAGGAAGCCGCTCTAAAATATTTCACGATTCATGGTTATGAAGGAGCTTCGCTTTCTCAAATAGCTGAAGAAGTCGGCATGAAAAAGCAATCCATTTACGCTCATTTTAAAGGCAAGGATGATCTTTTCCTGCAAGTTTTACGTGATGCGAAAGAGACGGAGCTATCGTCGAAGCTCCAATATTTCCGTAAAGTTGATTCAAAAAATCCTGAAAAAGATTTATACGGATTCCTTCAATTGGTCATCGACCTTTTCCAAAAAAATGAGCATATAAAATTTTGGCTGCGTATGTCCTTTTTTCCGCCAGCGCATCTTGAAAAAGAAATCGGGCAGGAAGTGATCGATATCGAGGAAAAGGTGCAGGCGATCCTGGAATGTAAATTCCATGATTGGATCAATGCCAAATTAATCGTCGAAGATGAAGCCATAACGCCGACCTATGCATTCTTGGGAGTCGTGGATTCCATTTTGCTTGAGCTTGTATACGGCAATGATGAGAAACGGCTGAATGATAAATTATCAGCCTCCTGGAAAGTGTTTTGGAGGGGTATTTCGCAAAAATGATTCACAAAGAAAGTGGTGTAAAAACATGAATAAACCAATTAAAGATCAAAAGGCGGTATTAATTATTCTTCTAAGCAATATATTCATTGCTTTTCTGGGAATAGGACTCATCATCCCCGTTATGCCGTCATTTATGAATATCATGCATTTATCCGGAAGCACGATGGGCTATCTGGTTGCCGTATTTGCGGTTTCACAGCTTGTCATGTCTCCATTCGCAGGTCGTTGGGTTGACCGTTACGGCAGAAAGAAAATCATCATCATCGGCTTATTCCTTTTTGGTGTTTCGGAACTAATCTTCGGTGTAGGGACAAATGTGTCGGTGTTTTATTTATCTAGGATCCTAGGCGGAATCAGTGCCGCCTTTATCATGCCTGGTGTTACTGCATATGTTGCGGACATTACATCCGTTCAAGAAAGGCCAAAAGCAATGGGCTATATTTCAGCCGCCATTAGCTTGGGCTTTATAATAGGACCAGGAATCGGTGGCTTTGTTGCAGAATATGGTATACGCTTGCCCTTCTTCCTTGCGGCGGGCATTGCTTTTATAGCTTGCCTGTCATCAATATTCATTTTAAAAGAACCGATGACAAAGGAACAGCTTGTAAAAGTTTCTGCTAATACAAAGCAAACGAACTTTATCGGCGATTTAAAAAAATCTCTGAATCCGCTTTACTTCATTGCGTTCATCATTGTATTTGTACTCGCTTTTGGTTTGTCAGCCTATGAAACGGTGTTTAGCCTATTTTCTGATCATAAATTCGGCTTCACGCCGAAGGATATTGCCATTATCATTACAATAAGCTCTATTTTCGGAGTTGTAGTACAGGTATTCATGTTTGGAAAGCTGGTAGATATTCTCGGCGAAAAGAAGCTTATCCAATTATGTTTAATCGTCGGGGCCATTTTTGCGGTAGCATCCACTATGATTTCCAGCTTTTCGGCAGTACTAGTGGTAACTTGCTTCATATTCCTTGCATTTGACCTGCTTCGTCCGGCATTGACGACATTTTTATCAAAAGCTGCCGGAAAAGAACAAGGATTCGTTGCTGGAATGAACTCCACCTATACGAGCTTAGGGAATATCGCCGGGCCATCCATGGGAGGATTGCTTTTTGACGTAAACATCCACTACCCTTATCTATTCGCTGCTGTCATTATCGTCATTGGCCTTGGCATTACAGTCATTTGGAAAGAAAACCGATTGACAGAAAGCTTAGCGAAATAATGAAAGTCCTGGATTGTTAATCCGTATCTTTCCTTTCTATCTGGCAAATTCTCAAACTTGAAAAATGATATTCTACTAAAAACCCCCCTTGTCCATATTTGGGCAGGGGGGGTTTTTTAGTAATCTTTTTGTAAACGGGATTATTACTCCCATTTTGCTCACGATAACCGCTCCAAATTGATTTTGAATATATATCGATCAGCCCGGTAGACAGATCTGACAACCGCAAGTGGTTGATTCGTTTCAAGGGTAATTCTTCGATCTATCAGCAATACAGGGGAACCTTCAGCTACCCCGAGCATTTCCGCCTCTTTTTTTTGAGCGATGGCGGCTTCAATTACCTGTCTGCCATGCTGGATTTTTAAGCCGAACTTTTTTTCAACATAATCATGAATGGCACTTACAGCTATTTCTTCCGTAAGGTCCAGGGCATGATCTTTACGGATGTATAGCTTTTCATATGCCATCGGCAACCGATCAGCAAGCCTTACACGTTCCAGTTCGAAAATAGCAGTTCCTGCTTCAACCTCAAGATTTGCAGCAAGTTCATGATCTGCCTTGACCTCCGTAAAGCTGATAACTCGCGTACTTGGTTTAAGTCCTCTTGAAATCATATCCTCTGTAAAGTTAGTCAGACCTTGCAAGGGCGGCTCCGATTTTTGTTCGGCAACAAAGGTTCCTTTTCCGCGCTGTCTGTATAAATAACCGCCATTCACGAGGTTAGAAATGGCCTGTCTCACCGTCATCCTGCTTATGCCATATTTTTCAGTGTATTCTTTTTCTGAAGGAATCATCTCTCCTGGCACCAATTCAAGACTTTGAATCGCTCCTCTAATCTCCTCTTCAAGTTGATGATAAATGGGACTCGGAGAACTCTTTTGGATCATTCAGCTTACATCTTCCTTTCATCGTGATGTATATTTTTACAAGGCATCCTGATCKGAAACATCTCAAGCTAAAACTTAGGTTCGTTGATTTTATCCATTTTATTAGGCCCACATTTAGGTATCCACATTCCTTTTTGTGAATTTCAGTACCGATTCCCTTGAACGTTCAATTTCGTTTTTATTTTCATTATAGTATTTAGAAACATACGCATAGAAAATAATGCTGACCGTTAGAAATTGGGCAAATAGCGAACTTGTTGCAGCACTTCGGAATTTAGCCTCCGGTGCACGGACATGATTTAGTGACATATCAACTTTTTTAGTTAGTCCATTGTTCCCCAATCGCGATAAACCAATTGTTTTAATGCCATATGCTTTAGCAATATCAACGAGTTCCAGAATTTCTTCAGTTTCGCCACTATTGGATATACAGAAAAAAACGGTATTCTTTGATGATGCAGCAAGTGCAGTGGCCGTAATATGCGGGTCTTGATTGGCACTTACAATCTTTCCTAACCGTAACCATTTCTGTGTAATATCTTCAGCAACGAGCCATGATGCCCCTAAACCATAGACATAAATCACGTCTGCGCTCCTCATGGTTTCAATGATATTGTCAAGAACGGCCTCATCCAAATAATGTGCCGTTTCTTGTATGGCCTGGACAGAGTTGGACACAATTTTATTTTTGATCGATGCTATTGTTTCATTAGGCTCAATGTCATGGAAACCTTTTTTCTCCGGCTGGGAAATCAGGGATGATAGGGATACCTTCAGTTCTGAAAAACTATTAACTTTTATGGAATGACAGAACCTCGTTACTGCCGAACTGCTTGCGTTGGCATGGTCGGCCAATTCATGTATCGTCATTCTTACTATATCTTTGGGATTTTCTAAAATATATTGTGCAATTTTCTTTTCTGATTTGGGCAATTGGTTCAATAAACTTTCAATTCTCAATATAATATTTTCGCCGTGCATATGATTTACTCTCCTTGATCTACTTACTTTAAATGCTTCATTGCTATGTAGTAACAACCCAAGGTAGCTGATACGTCTTCTAAAACAAATTTCACATTTGGGTTTTCAAGTTTAATATGATTGATGAATGAGCTTTGCACCAATGGTACATTAGACAATATGCTACCTTTTAATGCAATTGTAACATTCTCGCACAACTTTAACTTCTTGATAACCTCTAGTGTTTGTTTTGCAAGGTGGTACCCGGCCTGATTCAGAATATTTTGCGAGAAGCCATCCCCCTTCTCCGCATGTTGGACTATTAGGGGAACAAACGCGGCTATCTCGGATTTCGTGGCAGAATAAATGAATTTCTTCAGTTCCATTACATTAACATAGCCAAGTTTTTTCAGTATCGACTCGGTTAAATGGCTATATTCATACCCTTCATCCTCTTCTTGCGTCATTCTTATAAAAGCCTGCATGGCGATCCAATAGCCACTTCCTTCATCCCCAAGAATGTGTCCCCATCCACCAGCCGATTTCTCGATTCCTTCATGGATGCCGATACTTACAGATCCCGTTCCGGATATGGTCAAAATGCCATCATTTCCTTTTAGCAAAGCAGCATGAGCGATAATTGCATCATTTACAATGGTGAACGGCGCCTTAAATGCCTTGCTTAATGCACTTTTTATGCCCTGCGGATTTTCAACTCCTCCATACCCGGCTAATCCTAAACAAATGTATAGGCAGCTGCCATCATCAATAGGAGTCATGGTTTGTTCAATTGCCTGTATAATGTTAGCGGTGGCTTGTTTTTCATTAATAAGCAGGTTTCCAAACCCCGCTCTGCCTTCACTAATTTTATTACCATCCATATCATAAGCCACTGCTTCAGTTTTGGTCCCTCCGCCGTCAACACCGATAATATAATTCATGTCATTCTCCTATTCAGTAAAAAAGGAAGGAATATCACCGTTCCTTCCCTGATCCATTAATATTGAATTGGAATTTCCCCCATGGTTCCAAATAATCGAGGAGAAAAATCTCCTCTTCTGCTATTCGGCCTACTACATTCGTTTTCCCCGAATTCTTCATTTCCTTCAATGCAATCTGCAATTCCCCTTTATATTGTCCATAGAGCTCGTTTTCAATTAATATATCACCGCGTCTAATATCAGGCGTATATGTTGGTTTAAATTCTTCGCTCTTATATTTTACTCGTGATTGAGTCGAGCGAATTAGATAATCGGAAACATCTCCACGGTAAAAATGGAATTCTTCCAATACTATTTTTTTCTCCAAATCTGTTATGGTTTCGTGAAGGTTAACATTAAATGTTAACAGACCGCTGTTTAACAAGCTAAGCTGTTTCAATTCATCTTCAGATGCGTAAGCATTTGCTATGATTACATCATCAATCAATCCTGTTGCATACAAATGTTTCGCTTGTGTTGTAATCGGTAATTCCCGGTGCATTTCCAAGGTACATAATCCTTCCATTATAGGCCAAGGTCCGTACGTTGCTGCATGTGAGCTTATGAAAGCTGCCGTGCGGATATTATGCTTTTTGAATGACTCACAGCATTTAATGAAATGTGGATAGCTCAATCCTGCATAGCGATGGGGATAGAAGTTGTGCGATCCAACTAAATTTTCTATATTTGGTTTGTAATCCATGATATTTTCTAGATACTTCGTTGCATTACTCATGTTTATTTCAATTTTTAGACCATATGGATTATGTGTCATGATCGACTCTTCGTTGCCTGTAAAACCCATGTCCAGCCTGATTCCATACGCGCCTAATTCTGCAAAGAATGATAAGTCATTATACGAAATGCCTAGTGAACCGAATACTCGGGGAGCAATATCGACCATCACTTCCATATTCAATTGATTGGCATAATGAATCGTTTCTTTAAATTCTTTTAAAATCTTCTCTTTGTCTCCTTCTACTGAAAGCAAGCAAGTAAAGATCTTTTTGAAGCCATATTTGTGTGCAAGTGCAATGTATTCCATGTCTTTTTCAACGGTTGAATGCTCTGGATAGATAGATATACCGAGTTTACCCATTTTCAATCACCTCTTTACTGTTGTGGGGCTAGCTTTTTTACTATGCGAATCATATGTTCTATAAGTTTTTGTTCGCTCATTGCTGTCATCAAGTGATCTTGAGCATGAATCATCAATAAAGTTTTCTCACTTGGAACTCCATTCAATTCTGCTTGAATGAGCTTGGTTTGTGTCTTATGGGCCATGTTCATTTCTTCCTGGCCTTGTTTAATTAGTTCCTCTGCCTTTTCAAAATTAAATTCTTCCGCTTCTTTCAGTGCTTCGAATGCTAATCCTCTTGCATTTCCACTATGTGATATTATTTCAAAAATTTCCATTTCGTTATTGTTCAGTTCAGTTGACATATCATTACACTCCCATTTATGTTAGATTATGAAGGTTCATTGGATTTCTGTAATCCAGATTCACTAGTTAAAACACCATTCACTTGATGTTCGGAACAGCACTTTCACTGAAGAATCGCGGTAAGTATTCTTCATGCGCTTTTAAAAGTTTTTGTAAAACCATTTCCGCCAGGTCATCACTTGGGATGAGCGGGTTGATCGTTAAAGCCAATAACGCTTTATCATAAGAACCTGTAACGGCTGCCTCAGCACCAATTCTCTCAAATGATTTGATTTGTTGGATCAAGCCATGCACTTGTAAGGGTAATTTACCCATAGCCAAAGGAATTGGTCCATTCTTTGTGACGATACAGCTTACTTCGACTGCTGAATCATAATCAATATCAGTAAGCGATCCTTTGTTTTGTACATTTAGCACTTGAATGTCTTTTTTATCATTATAAATAGAAGAAATGACGTTACATGCTGCATCACTATAGTAAGCTCCACCGCGCTGCTCTAGTTGTGGAGGCTTGATGTCAAGGGTTTCATCCTTGTATAGGTCAAATAAACCTTCTTCTAATTTTTTCACAACTTCAGCTCGGGTTTTCCCTGATTTGAATGCTTCCAACTCTTGTTCTAAAATCGTTTTTGTTTTGTAATAATACCGATGGTACGGGCAAGGCACCACTCCTAAAGATTTCAAAAACCTTCTGTTCCAAGCCAATGGGGCAATATTCTTCATTGTCAGCTGAATTTCAGGACTGCCAAGCATTTCAAGCACTTTATCTGTTACTTCTTGATCATCAACGAACACATGCATCCCGAATACCATGTGGTTTAAACCGGCGAAATCTATGTGCACTCTCTTCATATCGACACCAAGCATGCTAGAAATAGACATATGCATATTAAATGGAACATTGCATACTCCAATGACTTTTTTATGTTTACTGTAGCGGAGCAGGGCTTCCGTTACCATCCCCGCTGGATTTGTGAAGTTAATTAACCATGCATCAGGGCAGAGCTCCTCCATTTCTTCTGCAATTTCCAGAAGTATGGGTATCGTTCGTAATGCCTTGGACAATCCTCCTGCCCCATTTGTTTCTTGACCAATTAATCCTAATTCCAACGGGATCCTCTCGTCCTTGATTCGTGCATCAAGTAAACCCACTCTCATTTGAGTTGTGACAAAATCAGCATCTTGCAAGGCTTGACGGCGGTCTAACGTTAGATGTATTTCCATTGGAAGTCCTGCTTTTTCAACCATCCGTTTTGCCAAGGTTCCTACAATCTCCAGTTTTTCTTTTCCTGCCTCAATATCCACTAACCAAAGTTCCCTAATAGGCAACTCATCATATCGTTTTATAAATCCTTCTATTAATTCTGGCGTATAACTGGAGCCTCCACCGATTGTGGCAATCTTCAGCCCTTTTTCCATTTCCATTTCCCCAACACCTCATCGTAAGCTAATCTGGATTCTTCATTCATTTATAGATTATTGCATAACAAACCAGTGCACTTACCGCTAATAAAGACAAGAATAATAGCGTTGCTTGTTTCTTGTTTTTAAACTTACCTTCAACAAAACAAACAACCATCGTCAATCCTGCGCTTATGGCAAAGGTATTTCCTAAGTACAGTGATAATTGTTTATTTATCTCAAAGGCATCCATTAATCTGTTAAAGATAAAATTAAAAACAAGAATGAAGCCAAAAAATAGAAAGGCACTTTTGTAACTAAAAAAGTGAATTCTGGATGTTGAATTCATGTCCTTTCCTCCTCTCAATTTATAAAAGGAGTTTGGAGCATTAGTCCCAAACTCCCTTTTAGGTATTCCTTATAAAGCGATATTTTTATTATCCGTTGTTTCTACCATGTTTTCCTGTGCTAAAAGCTTTTTATCGTACATCTTAAAGAATGGCAGATATATAAGGACCGAAATGGTTAAATTCACCATCACGAGAACAATGGCTCTCCAATCCCCGCCCGTTGAAAGGTAGGCACCTATTGGAGCGGGCAATGTCCAGGGAACCATTACATATGTCGGGTTCACAAGTCCGATGGACGTTGCTATATATGCAAGTGTTGCTCCAATCAGCGGTGTAATGATGAATGGAATAATCAGTACCGGGTTTAGTACAATCGGCATCCCAAAGATAACAGGTTCATTGATGTTAAAAATGCTCGGCACAATTGTTGCTTTCCCCATTGCTTTACTATAGCTGGACTTCGCTGTTAAGAGCATGGCTATTACTAATCCCAATGTTGCACCAGATCCACCAATCCAAATAAACCATTGGAAGAATGTTTCAGGTGCTATGTGGGGAATTGCCTTTCCAGCTGCAACTGCTGCCGAGTTATTCCCCAAGTATACTTCCCATACCGGACGAGCTACGGCACCTACTACCGATACGCCGTGAATACCAAATGACCAGAAGAATGTAATCAAAAATACTGGAATTAATACACCTGGCAATGTATCGCCAGCACTGATGAGCGGTGCAACCGCTTTATCAACAAGTGAATGTAAATCAACAGCAAAAACGACTGTAATTAAAGTCATGACAAGCAGGACAATTGAAACTGGAATTAATGCTTCAAATGAGCGGGCTACTGAAGTTGGAACAGAATCCGGCATTTTAATCGTGATATTTTTTGTTTTACAAAAACGTAGAATTTCGACAGCAAAAATGGATACAAGCATTCCTACAAAAAGGCCATGGCCACCGAGATTTGTCATTGGCAAAACAAACCCCACATCGTCCATCATTTTTACACCAATTGTGAACAAGAAGGCTGCCAATGATAGTAAACCTCCAGATAGCGGATCAAGTTTATAGCTTTGAGATAAGCTGTAGCCAATACCAAAAGTAATATATAGCGTCATGATAAACATCGTTAATCGATATGGAATTAAAATTTCAGCTATATGTTTTGCAGACCATTCACCTAATGCAGTATCTGCTGCAACGGGCGGAAATGCAATGATCAAGAATAAACTGCCAAAGATGATGAATGGTAACGCGGAAACCACACCATCCCTAATTGCGCGTAAATGCTTTTGCTCAGACAATTTAGCCATAGGTGTTGAAAGATTATTTTCTAAAAAAGCTACAAACTTGTCCATTCGTGTTTTCCCCTTTTACGTTTAGTGATAAGAATAGTGGTCCGTTTATTATTTTACTAGTTCCGTTACAAGTTTAAGTAGCTTAGGTCCGCCAAGAGGGCTGTAGGCTTGAGCTGGAATGGCTTCACATGGGACGCCCGCTTCATCTGCAGAAGCCTTAAAGCCGTCGAAACGATGTTTGACTTGCGGAGCTACCATCGCAACATCCCAGCCATTTCGTACTTCTGCATCGAATTCTTGTGTGCCGACCGCCAATACTTCTATGTTTATACCCTGTTTTTCCCCTTCCTTTTTTAAAGCGCTTACAACGATTGCACTGGACATTCCACCTGAACATACGAATAATACCTTCATTATTTGTTCCTCCAATTTTTTGATTTTTTTTTATAAAAAGCGTTAAATCGTTTTTCTTATGAATCCTTGTGCCTTCACTAAACGATTTGACGCTTCTTCATATGATACATTCGTTAAAATCATGACAATGGCGATTTTAGGCTGGGCATGTGCCTTTTCTAAAAATTCATCTGCAATTTCATAGCTGCAGTCAGTAGCATCCATGATAATACGTTTTGCACGTTCAACCAGCTTTTCATTAGTTAACTGTAAATCTACCATTAAATTCCCATAAACTTTTCCAACTCCAACCATTGAGGCGGTGGAAAGCATATTGCATACTAACTTTTGCGATGTTCCAGCTTTTAAACGTGTAGAACCCGTCAGGACTTCAGGCCCATTTACCACTTCAATCGCAACTTTTGCAATCTTACCTATTTCGGAACCTTTGTTACAGCTTATCGACACAGTTCCTGCACCAACTTGATTGGCATATTCCAATCCAGCAATAACATATGGAGTGCGTCCACTAGCTGCAATGCCCACTACGACGTCCCTGTTTGTCAATTCGATTTTCTTCAAATCTTCGGGACCTAATTCAAAACTGTCTTCAGCACCTTCAACCGCCTTAATGAAAGCCTTTTCCCCACCAGCTATGAGACCCACTACTTCACTCGGATCGGTATTGAATGTCGGGGGACATTCTACTGCATCCAATAAACCGATGCGCCCGCTTGTTCCTGCACCCATGTAAATTAATCTGCCGTTTTTATTCATGGCTTCAACGATCATGTCCACAGCTTTAGAAATTTGCGGAAGTTCTTTTTTTACACAATGGGCAACTTTAATGTCTTCTTCGTTCATCACTTCTAAAAATTCAAGAGTTCCCATTTCATCTAAACTCATGGTCTTTTCATTACGACTCTCTGTCGTTAAATGCTCTAGCATACATATCATCCTTTTTTATTTCAGTGGTGAAAGGTGAAACTTTATTAGCTAAAGAGACTATATCACTATTAAAATTTAATTTCAATATTGTATATACATTTTTAAAATTTAATTTTAAAATAAAAGTAAGATAACTAATTGATTGTTATCTTTCTGCTAAAAATAAAAAATGTAAACCGAGTAGCCATTTAGTGAACCAAACCTACGATTCTTTTTATTGTTAGATCTTATCTCACTATTCATAGATGACAAATTCATATATTCATTATTTGTTAACGCTTACAAATAATTAAATATAAATATTAGTAATGAAATGAGGTTGTACTATTGATGCATGAAAGAATTACAAAGAAAAAATTGGGTTCATTGGCACTAGCCGCTTTGGTGGGAGGATCACTTCTCCTTCCAGCTGATTTGATTGCAAATGCAGAATCAGGGACAATTCCGCAAGCAACCACTTATGTAAAACAGGAACTGCGGGCAACTTGGATTGCAAGTGTGTTAAATATTGACTGGCCGTCCAAACCTGGTTTATCCATATCAGCACAGAAAGAAGAATTCATAAAATATTTGGATGAACAAAAAGCGATGGGGATGAATGCTGTCGTTATGCAAATCAAACCCACTGCGGATGCTTTTTATCCTTCTGAATACGGTCTTTGGTCAAAATATTTAACAGGGGTCCAAGGAAAAGATCCTGGGTATGACCCTCTTGCATTCATGGTAGAAGCGGCACATGATCGTAATATGGAATTCCATGCGTGGTTTAATCCGTACCGCATTACGATGCCTTTAGGTAAAACAGCTGAAATAGCGGATATTGATAATCTTCCAGAATCTCATCCTGCCAGAAAGCATCCGGATTGGGTCATACCATATGGACAGCAATTGTACTTTGACCCAGGCATTCCTGGCGTACAACGGTTTGTGATCGATGGAATATTGGAAGTTGTTAAGAATTATGATATCGATGCAGTCCATATGGACGATTATTTCTATCCTTACAAGATTGCAGGAGTACCTTTCCCAGATGATATTTCCTATCAAAAATATGGAGCAGATAGATTTACAAATGTTGAAGATTGGCGCAGGGATAATGTAAATAACCTTGTTAAGAATATAAACGAAGAAATCAAGGCAGAAAAATCTTTTGTGAAGTTTGGTATAAGTCCATTTGGAGTTTGGCGCAACAAAGCAGTTGATCCCACAGGATCTGACACTGCAGCTGGACAAACGAATTATGATGATTTATATGCAGATACCCGAACATGGATCAATAATGGATACATTGATTATATTGCCCCTCAATTATATTGGAATATAGGATTGCCAGTAGCTGACTATGCCAAACTTCTAGATTGGTGGACAAAAGAAGTCGCAGGAAAAAATGTTCAACTCTATATTGGACAGGGAGACTATAAAATTAATACAGAGTCCAATGGTGTGCAAAACTGGTTCAACCCTGAAGAAATGCCCAACCAGTTAAAACTGAATCGAACATATAAGGAATTTGATGGAAGCATGCATTTCAGTGCCAAGGATTTACGGAAAAACCCTCTTGGGATAGCGGATCGCTTAAGCGAGGATATTTATAAGCATCCCGCATTGGTTCCAGCCATGCCTTGGATTGATGATCATGCACCAAAGGCCCCAAAGGTGAGCAAGGCCACACAATCAGGAGATGGGATACAATTCGAAATTCAAGATCATAAGCAATCAGATGCAACCTATTATGCCATTTATCGTTTTGATGGGAAGAAAAAAGGAAACATTGAAGATTCAACGAACTTACTTGCCACAGTGCATAAGGAAAATACAAGTCAATTGTTTAATGACGGCAGTGTAGAAAAAGGAAAGACTTACACATATGTTGTGACAGCATTGGACCGCACCCACAATGAAAGCAAACAAACTAAACAGATTGATATAAAAGTACAATGATCTTCAAGAAATAGCATTATAGTTTAAAAGGCCCTTCTCAGTGAACAATGGACGTAAAGCAACCATAAACAATATATTGGAAAAGGTTTTATCTTAATAGCATACACTGTTGTATATTATGCTATATCAGGATGAAAAAAGAATCGAAGTAGGTGGAATGACGATGTACATAGTTGGATTAATGTCAGGAACATCACTGGATGGAATTGATGCCGCACTCGTTCGGGTGAATAAAAGTGGACTCGAAACTGAAATCGAAATGATTGAGTTCATGACATGCCCGTTTCCAAAAGAAATTGAAAAAGAAATTATGCAGTCTTTATCTGCAGATACATCCAATGTGCAGTTAATATGCAGTTTGAATTTTAAATTAGGGAAATTATTTGCCAATGCCGTAAAGGAAGTTTGTCATAAAGCTGGATTTCCCATTAATAAACTTGATCTTATTGGATCCCATGGACAAACCATTTACCACCAGCCTTTAAAAGAACAAAATTATATCCCCTCCACTTTGCAAATTGGGGAAGCTGCAGTAATTGCTCACGATACAAACACACTTGTAATCTCTAATTTCCGGACGATGGACATGGCTGCTGGTGGACAAGGAGCTCCTCTTGTTCCTTTTACCGAATACATTCTTTATAGAAGTGAAGCAAAGGGACGATTACTTCAAAACATAGGTGGCATTGGAAATGTAACCGTCTTACCCAAGCAAGCATCTTTGGATGACATGTACGCTTTTGATACAGGGCCTGGGAATATGATCATTGATGAAGTATGCCGCCAATTGTTCAATATAAGCTATGACGAAGGTGGAAACATAGCTAAACAAGGACAAATCAATGACGAACTTTTATCTTATTGTATCAGTCATCCTTATATTATGAGCCCTCCACCAAAATCAACGGGCAGGGAATTGTTTGGAAAGCAATATGTAGTAAAACTATTAAAGATGTTTGAATCGCTGCCAAACCAAGATATTTTGGCAACAGTAACGATGTTTACAGCAAAGTCCATTGTGGAAAACTATCGAAATTTCATCTTTCCAAAAACCAGTATTGAAGAAGTGATCATTGGCGGCGGTGGCAGCTATAACAAAACGTTATTAAACATGATTCAATCACTGCTTGGAAATTCTATTCGAGTTTTGACTCAAGAAGAGTTGGGATACTCTTCTGAAGCGAAAGAAGCGGTGGCCTTTGCATTACTTGCAAATGAGACTTTCCATGGTCATACAAGTAACGTTCCCAAGGCTACCGGGGCTGACTTCGATGTCATCCTTGGAAACATGACCTTTCCTCCTTCCTATCTGAAGGGACGTAAAAATGCATTTTAACCATTGAAAAAGAGTGGAAGGCACATCGATAATTGATGTGCCTTCCACTCTTTTTTTGCCTTAAGAATCATGGCGGACCCTTCCGTTTTTTTACTGGCCAAGCTGCAAGGAGACATACTTCACTTCTAAATATTCATCCATGCCGTAGTGTCCGCCTTCCCTGCCTATACCGCTTTCCTTCATGCCTCCAAATGGCGCTTGTGCAGTGGATGGGGCACTGTCATTAATACCGACAATCCCATATTCAAGTGCATCCGAGTAGGCAACCGCCTTATTAAGGGACTCGGTATACACATAAGCTGYCAAGCCAAAATTCGTGTTATTGGCTCGATCTATCGCTTCTTGATCGGTTTTGAATGTACTGACTGGCGCAATTGGCCCAAACGTTTCTTCCTGCATGCACAGCATATCATCCGTTACATTGGAAAGTATGGCTGGTGCTATGAAATGGCCTTGTTGTTCATCGACTTTTGAGGTGTTATGGATTATGGCGCCCTTACTTGCAGCATCCTCCAATTGAAGCCGAACCTTTTTAACTGCGGCTCCATCTATCAATGGACCAAGATCGGCTCCTTCCATTCCATTTCCAACCTTCAAAGCTAAAACGGCTTCTTCGAAAGCTTGTAAAAACGGCTGTTCAATTGTCTCATGGACGAATATCCTATTCGCACAAATACATGTTTGTCCAGCATTCCTGAATTTCGATTGAATCAAACCATTTACTGCTCCTTCGATATTCGCATCCTCAGCAATGATGAACGGAGCCAATCCACCGAGTTCAAGCGAGACTTTTTTCACTGTTTCTGCCGCATTTTTCATTAAATGTTTCCCTACTGGAGTGGAGCCGGTAAATGTGATCTTCTTAACACGTGAATCATTCATCCACACGTCTGATACATCTCCCGGTTTTTGTGTAGTTACAATATTTATCACACCAGCCGGAATGCCCGCTTCATGAGCACTTTCAACCAATAGCAAAGCGGTCAATGGCGTTTGTTCCGCGGGTTTTATGACCACGGTACATCCCGCAGCAAGAGCTGGCGCCACTTTTCTCGTGATCATGGCAGCAGGAAAATTCCACGGGGTAATGGCAGCAATGACACCGACTGCCTGCTTTTGCACTAAAATACGCTTTGATGCAACGGAGGCTGGTATGATTTCCCCATAGTTGCGCTTTGCTTCTTCAGCGTACCATTTCACGAAACTTGAGGCATACTTCATTTCACCTTTTGCCTCTGCCAATGGCTTTCCTTGTTCCAGGGTCATGATCGTTGCGATTTCATCCAGCCTGTTCTCAATGATGGTATACCATTTCTCTAGTAATTCCGCCCTATGGTATGCACTCGTTTTCGACCAAGTCAGAAAAGCAGCTTGAGCTGCATCCACAGCAGCCTTTGCCTCTTTTTCGTTAGCGTCCGGAACATAGCCCACAGGCTCTAATGTTGCTGGATTTTCCACTACATAGTGACTTTCTGTATGAATAGGTGCGCCATTAATATAAATTGGCCATTTTTCCACTATTTTTTTCATGATGCTTTACTCTCCTCTTCTTCTCCATGATCTGTAAAAGTCTTATCATTCTCTCCTTTGAAAAAGTCCTTGCCATATAATAGGGCACATAATAGAATGCCTGCAGCAAACGCCATGCCAGCACCTTTTATAACAAGGATGGCAGCAACGACACCTGCAATTCCGAGGTCGCGTTGGCTCTTCGCCTGCATCACGCCTACGCGTACGCTAACATATCCTTGAACCAAAAGCGTCAAGGCCAAGGCGACACCGAGAATGGGTTCCACCAGGCTGACTACCGGCAATAAGAACAACCCTGTATTCGTACCCCAACGGAACGAGCCGGCACCGCCGAAGAAAGAATTCATGGCTTTCTTGCCATTCTTGAACCGTTCCACGACCACGACCTGCATGGCTGCCCACAACGGACCGCACATTGTTATATCAGGTCCGATAAAACTCATGATCACATTTCGGCCGCCAAAAATTAAATGGGCTCTGTTTGGATTATAGTCCACCTTTTCATCTTCCCTGACCTCATCGGATTCAGAAAGCAGCGCTTTTGTTTTGAGCACATCCCCGAATACGACTAAATAAGTAGCAAAAACAGCTGGAATCGCACTTAAAAAGAAGGTCAAGGCAGGAAAACCTAAACCGAAAACAGTATAGTCTGACCATAGTGTAGCAAAATCCGGACTGCTGAATCCCCATTGGATATCAGGCCATTTTGCTTCTCCAAAAATCGGGGCTACAAAGACCGCGAGCAAAATTGCCGGCAATATCCCTAAATTCCCTATGAATACCCAAGCTTTATTTCGCATTTTCAATTTTCCAAAACTTTTCGAAAAAAGCAGATAAAAAGCAAAGCCGATACAAATGCTAATTGTATAAGGAAATAAATCAAACTTTCCACCCACTTCAAAAATGGAAACGACAGCACCAATACCCGCCCCTAAAATAATGCCTGATTTGATTGCATTCGGCACTAGTCGCACGACCTTACTGGCAAGTCCGGTCATTCCTAGCAATATCGATAAAATACCCAATGTTAATTGAAACGCAACGAGTGCATAGACCCGATCAGGCCCCTCCGGAAATTGCCCGACGAACAATACAAGCAATGGAACCGCAGGTGTAATCCAACCTGGTATAACCGGGTCCCCGAGTAAATGATGCGCCAAGTATAATAATCCATTCAAGATAACGACGGCTAGAGCCACGTCAAAAGGCATACCGAGATGGTCTGCAAGCAGCGTTATCGCTCCAAGGTCAACTGCACACATCAATAAGCCTTGAACATAGTCAGGCCACTCAAAACGATAATGGACAAATGGCAGTCTAATTTTAAAAGGTCCCGCAGGTATATACGATGTCTCTTCTCCATAGCGACGGTTTTTCCATTTCATGTTGTTTCCTCCACTTAAAAGCCATAGGCTGAACGGTAAATTTTTTCGATATCCCGGACGTTTAATGCACGGGGATTATTGCGAAGTAAACGGACTTGTTTGATGGCCTCGGCAGCCATTTCACTTAAAGCCGATTCAGGAATCTCAAATTCACTTAGTGACTCTGGTATATCAACATAGCGACAAATTCTGGTCATCGCTTCTATCGCTTTATCCGCTGCCTCATCATCATTTAAATGATTGACTTTCTCTCCAAGTGCTTCAGCAATGTCGCGAAACCTTTCCAAACAGGCAATTTTATTCCACTTCATGACAAATGGCAGTAATAATGAATTGCTGACTCCATGTGATAAATGGAAGCGGCCTCCAAGCGGATAAGCTAAGGCATGAACAGCTCCAACACCCGCATTGCCAAAAGCTAACCCTGCCATTAGGCTTCCCGTGATCATCGCTTCCCGTGCTTCCAGATTATCCGGCGCAGCATAAGCCTTTGGTAAATGTACAGCGATTAACTTCATGGCCCCAATTGCCAAGGCATCTGTAACGGGCGACGCAAATTTGGAAATATAGGCCTCTACGGCATGGACAAGTGCATCCACTCCGCTCGCAGCAGTCACACTTGGCGGGCAAGTCAGCGTCATGACGGGTGATACAATCGCTACATCCGGTAAAAGGTACGGACTTACGATTCCCTTCTTTACCTGTTCTTTTTTGTCCGATAAAATCGAAATATTCGTCACTTCTGACCCTGTCCCTGCCGTCGTGGGTATGGCTATTAAAGGGAGACCTGGAACTTCAATCAAGTTCGTACCGAAATAGGTCTCGATGCTGCCGGAATTCGTAGCCATGACGGAAGAGGCTTTCGCAATATCCATCGCACTTCCTCCGCCTACCGCAATCAGTCCATCATGTTTTCCGTCCTTGATTGTCCGTACACATTGCTCAACGATTTCAATTTCCGGTTCTGGATTCACATCCGAAAAAATACCACAT
>NZ_JBFUIQ010000055.1:0-25628 GCF_056401795.1 Peribacillus sp. P4_D6 | reverse complement strand
CATAGCCCCTCCAATGAAAATCCCCTTTTTTCAACTCAGAGAAATCTATTATTTTTCCACTCATTGTTTAGTGCCCCCTTCCCCTGTCGCTTTTTCTTCCGATGCATTCCCTTTTTTCGTTTCTTCTTMAGGTATGGCGGCTTCATCAGGGGCAGGAGTTTTTTTCGTTTCCTCCTTTTCAAGCGAGCGAAGCGGCAAGTACTTCATTGTGTTTCCATCATCATTCATAATATAAATCTCAGCATTCGGCAATACTTCCTCAAGGGTCTCAATAATTAGACGGTCCTTCGTAATCCCCTTATTGCCTTTATACTCACTGAGTAATTTTTCAAAGACCGCTACATCCCCGCGGGCAGCTTCCGTACGGGCAGCTTTATCCCCATTGGCCTGTGAAATGATGGCATCCTTTTCCCCTTCCGCTTCATTCATACGCTTATTTTCATATTTATCCGCTTCGTTAATTTTCGTATTCGCCGTTTCACGGGCATCCGTTACATTGGTAAATGCTTTCCGCACTTCTTCATTCGGTAACTCCACGTCCTGGAGTTTAACCGCAGATATGGAAATCCCAACATCATACTTCTCCATTAGCTGTGACAATAAATCGCGTACATCCGCTTCGATTTGCGCTTTACCAGATGTAAGTGCATCATCGATTTTCGTGCTGCCGATTATGCTCCGTAATGCAGCTGAAGTCGTATCGTATAATATTTTTTCTGGATCTTCTGCATTGTATAGATATTTTGGAGGGTCGGTGATTTTCCACTGAACGACTAGGTCGGCCAGCACAATATTTTCATCACCCGTAATCATTTTGGTCTCACTCGGGTAATCCTTCACCTCTCCATCCTCTTCCTTATATCCAAATTTAAGACTGAATGTTTCTTTGGATAATTTCTCGACCGATTGAATCGGCCAAGGCAGTTTAAAGTGAAGTCCTGGTTCCGTTATCGTCTCCTCCACTTTACCAAACGTCATTATGACAGCTTGATCGGATTCATCAACCGTGTACCAGGTCGATATCGCCACTACACCCAAAATTAAAATAAGAAAGACAAGTCCTGTAATTGTATATATCCTTTTTAAGCTAACGATATGTATCACCCCTTCTTTGCAGTTATATCTTATTTACGCAAGAAAGGGCCTAAAGTTTCATAAAAATCAAATATTTTCCCAGAAAAATAGGATAGATGAATGGTATCCGGGGAATATAGCCAAAATTAAAAGACAGAGACCATGTCTCTGCCTAAGTTTTAAGGTTTGTACGATTTGAACGTTGATTGCAACTTAGACGCTATTCCTACAGGAGTTTTGTCTACCTGTTCCAATCATCTTGTTTTAAAATTTTGGTTGAACTACAAAATAATCAAACAGAGACTATGTCTCTGTCAATGTTTAACTCCTTGGATGAGGGGTTGTACAACCATTGTACCCCTGCATTATGAAGTCCGTTTTAAGGAATTGTAAAGGACATGTAAATAAAATGCCCGCTACATTTTCCCTTTTAAGCTTTTATTTAAAGTGACTGTAAAAGTCGTCCCGGTTCCAGGTGTGCTTTCCACGTTGATTTTACCTTTATGGACTTCTATTATATGCTTGACGATTGCCAGTCCAATGCCCGTTCCTCCTGAATCGCGGCTCCTCGCCTTATCGATCCGGTAGAACCGTTCAAAGATCCTTGGCAGTTCTTTTTCTTCGATGCCGATCCCGTTGTCTTGAACTGTAATATCGACGGTCTGTTCATTTTCAATGATGTCAACGGTGACCCTGCCGCCATTTGGTGTATAGGTCAATGCGTTCGTAATCAAATTGATGAAAACCTGTTTGATCCTGTCAGATTCCCCTTCAATGAAAACTGGTTCCGGGGATGTTTTAATTTCAAGGGATACTTCTTTTTCCCTCAGCTTGCCTATAAGCATCTCTTGTATTTCGCCAAGCACTTTCGTAATATCCACGACCCCTGCGTTTAAAACGAATTCCTGCTGCTCCATTTTGGATAAATTCAGCAGCTCCTGAATGAGTTCTTGCAGCCGGTCACTTTCTTTCAAGATAATCGATAAAAAGTGCTTTAAGGTCTTTTCATCTTTTAAGGCTCCATCTAACAATGTTTCAGAGAAGCCTTTAATGGAAGTGATCGGAGTCCTCAATTCATGGGACACATTGGCCACGAAATCCTTCCGCATCTGCTCGAGCCTTTTCAATTCGGTGATATCATGGAAAATGAGGAGGATCCCCTTCCATTCGTCATGATTCCCGATTATTGGAGCGCCGTAAATCTCAAAATGCTTTCGTTCTATGGCAAGCGGTATCTTCACCTGCCGTTTTATCGTTTTTTCCGTTCGAAAGATCTCTTCGATGATGGCTATCACTTCCTGGTCTTTAATGACCGAATAATATTCCTGAAACAAAAACGTGGCGGCGTTCACACGGAAGCTCTTCTTGAATTCCCGGTTGATCAAGGTCGTATACCCTTTACTGTCTATCAGCAAGACCCCGCTACCGATATTCTCAACAAGAGTTTCCAAACGATCCTGATTCATTTCCCTCGCTATCTCTGTTTCCTGAAGATTCCTCGCCAATATGTTCAAGGAAGTTGTTAGCATTCCCGTTTCATCGGAATGCCTCCCGAATGTCCGGGTTCCGTAATTCCCTTTTGCCAGTTCAATGGCTGCCATCGTCGCCTCTTCGATCGGACGGGTATAATATGAAGTGATTTTACTCGCAAGCATCAGGATGATGATCAAGGCAACCCCTAAACAAATGATCAATATTTGCCACATTTGTTTATTCACTTGATGGATGGCCTCTATTTCATTGCTATGGACGACAAAGCCTTCGATCTCGCCGTCCTTTTCAACCGTCTTCCAATAATAATGGAGGTCCGATTCGCCTTCGACCACTTCATACCCTTCCCCATTCTTAAGCCCTTTTTCCAAAGTTATTTTGCGAAGGACATTGGCATGGCTTTTAAGTATTTCATTGGATGATGTCGAATCGTATAATATTTCCCCACTCGTGGAAAGAATGGTTAAATTAGAATCTAAAAGGGGTGTCAGTTTTGCCGTCTTCCCTTTTTCCAAAAAGGACTCGATCCCGCCATGCTCCTTAATATATGTAGAAATGAAAAATGTTTCGTTCTGTATACGCTCATTGAACGTTTTAATATAATAACTTTTGAACAAGTGCCCTAATAAAAAGCCCACGGCCATCAGGACGACCATCACCAATGTGATGAGGGTATATAAGAGCTTTTTACGATAGGTCGTCATTCTTTTTTAGGCTCCTCAAGCTTATACCCCAAGCCCCTTATCGTTTTAATATAGAGTGGTTTTTTTGTATCTTTCTCTATTTTTTCACGAAGATGGCTTATATGGACATCGACGATCCGTGAATCTCCCGCGAAATCATAATTCCATACCGCACTGAGAAGTTGATCCCTGGTCAGCACTCTTCCTTTATTCTTCGCCAAATATAAAAGTAATTCAAATTCCTTTGGAGTCAATTCTAATTGCTGTTCATCAAAGAATGCTTCGTATCGTTCCGGGAACACTTTCAATTCCCCTAATTTCAGGAGACCCTCTTCTTGATCCTGACTTGACTCACTTCCGTTCGATTGCAACTGGGATCTTCTTAAAATGGCTTTAATCCGGGCCACTACCTCCCTGGGACTAAATGGCTTGGTCAAGTAATCATCCGCCCCCAGTTCCAGTCCCAGCACCTTGTCAAATTCATCGTCCTTAGCTGTCAGCATCAAGATCGGTATATTGATTTTTTGCTGGCGAAGCTGCTTACATACTTCAAGCCCATCCATTTTAGGCAGCATCAAATCCAATACCACTAAATCGGGTCGTATATCCACGGCAGCCTCCAGCCCTTGTTCTCCATCCAAAGCTGTGATCACCGTATAACCTGATTGTTCTAAATTGTACTGAAGTAAGGTAACTATTGATTGCTCATCATCCACTACGAGAATTTTCTTTGACATTAGATCCTCCTGAATTATGTATTACCCAAAAGACCAATTTATTGGTCTACTCATCCAATTCCATTATAAAGAATATTATATGAAATTTACACATAAAAAAAACGGAAATAAAGTTATTCCTATCTTCAGCAGGCAGATTATACGTTCCAGGGTTCTTTTGAACGGATTAAAAAACTGCCCGGAGTCGGAATAAGGCGCCTTGGCCTTTTCTTCCAATATCCGGGCAGTCCGATTATGATTTTTTATTGAAGGACTTGCATGACTGCTTTAACTGATTCAACAGATTTTGAAAGTGCCGCTTTTTCGCCTTCAGTCAAATCAAGTTCGATGATTTGTTCAATGCCGTTTGCACCAAGCACAGTCGGCACTCCAAGGTAGATGCCTTCAAATCCGTATTCACCTTCGAGATAAGCGATTGACGGAAGAACGCGACGTTGATCTTTAAGGATCGCTTCAGCCATTTCCACCAGGGATGCAGCCGGTGCATAATAGGCGCTTCCGTTTCCTAGAAGGTTTACGATTTCCCCGCCGCCAGTGCGGGTACGAGCCACTATTGCTTCTAAACGATCTTGAGGGATCAATTTTTCCAAAGGAATTCCGCCTGCATAAGAGTAACGCACTAGAGGAACCATATCGTCTCCGTGTCCGCCAAGTACGAATCCAGTTACATCTTTAACGGATAAGTTTAATTCTTGAGCCACGAAAGTGCGGAAACGAGCTGTATCAAGAACACCTGATTGTCCGATAACGCGTTCTTTAGGGAAACCGGATTCTTTGTATACAGTATAAGTCATTGCATCTACAGGGTTAGTCAAAACGATGATTGTTGTATTAGGGGAATATTTAACGACTTCTTTAGTTACTGATTTCATAACCTTTTGGTTAGTTTGAACTAAGTCGTCACGGCTCATGCCGGGCTTACGGGCAATTCCGGCAGTGATGATCACCACGTCGGAATCAGCTGTTTCTGCATAGTCGGATGTACCGATGATGTTAGCATCGAAACCTAGAACAGGTCCTGCTTCCGCCATATCAAGGGCTTTACCTTTTGTAGGGTTTTCAGCTTGCGGAATATCAACTAAAACGATATCACCAAGCTCTTTTTGAGCTGCCAGGAATGCTGCTGTAGCACCAGTGAATCCAGCACCTACAACTGTGATTTTTTTACGTTTAGACATGTTATTTCCTCCTTAAAATATATAAATACTTTTGGAATACTTTTAACATCCTCTGAAAATATATATAAGCCTCCTGGAAAAGCAGCCCTTTCAGGCACTTTTCCAGAAAGCATATAATGAATTATTTAAGGTTTTTGATAAGCTCGTCAGCGAACTCAGAACATTTAACTTCCGTTGCACCATCCATTAGGCGGGCAAAGTCGTATGTAACAACTTTAGAAGCGATTGTTTGTTCCACTGATTTAGTGATGCTGTTTGCAGCTTCGTTCCAACCAAGGTGCTCAAGTAAAAGAACGCCTGAAAGAAGAACTGAAGATGGGTTAACTTTATCAAGACCAGCATATTTAGGAGCCGTTCCGTGAGTTGCTTCGAAGATGGCATGTCCAGTTTCGTAGTTGATGTTTGCTCCTGGAGCGATACCGATTCCGCCAACTTGTGCAGCTAATGCATCAGAAATGTAATCTCCGTTCAAGTTCATTGTTGCAACAACATCAAACTCTTTAGGACGAGTCAGGATTTGTTGTAAGAAGATATCGGCAATGGAATCTTTAACGATGATTTTGCCTTCAGCTTCAGCAGCAGATTGTGCTTTGTTAGCAGCTTCAGTGCCTTCAGCATCTTTAATTTTGTCATATTGGTTCCATGTGAACACTTTATCGGCGAATTCTTGTTCAGCAACTTCATAACCCCAAGTTTTGAATGCACCTTCAGTGAATTTCATGATGTTACCTTTATGAACAAGCGTTAATGATTTACGGCCTTCTTTGATCGCATAGTTAAGTGCAGCGCGAACAAGACGTTTTGTTCCTTCTTCGGAAATCGGTTTAATTCCGATACCTGAAGTTTCAGGGAAACGAATTTTTTGAACACCGAATTCATTTTGAAGGAATTCGATTAATTTCTTAGCTTCGTCAGAACCTTTTGCATATTCGATACCAGCATAGATGTCTTCAGTGTTTTCACGGAAGATGACCATGTCAGTGTCTTCTGGACGTTTAACTGGTGAAGGTACACCATCAAAGTAACGTACTGGACGAAGACATACGAATAAGTCCAATACTTGACGCAATGCAACGTTCAATGAGCGGATACCGCCACCGATTGGAGTTGTAAGAGGTCCTTTAATAGCGATTAGATATTCGTTAATGACATCAAGAGTTTCTTGTGGAAGCCATTCGCCCGTTTGGTCAAATGCTTTTTGTCCAGCTAAAACTTCTTTCCATTCGATTTTCTTTTCGCCATTGTAAGCTTTTTCAACTGCTGCGTCTAAAACGCGGGATGCTGCAGCCCAGATATCAGGACCGATTCCGTCTCCCTCAATATAAGGAACGATTGGGTTGTTTGGTACGTTAAGAACACCGTTAGTAACTGTGATTTTTTGGCTTTGTGTCATGTCTCTTACCTCCGATTCAAATTCAAAGGTTAGATGGCCTGCCATTAAATAAAGCAGAACCACTAACCTTTTTTACTCACATCTATTAATTTACTACAAATTCGATGAAATAAAAAATGATTTTCGAAAAAACTTTTAATTAGCGGTTTTCAATCGGTACATATTTTTGCATACCTGGTCCAACATACTCTGCACGCGGACGGATAAGGCGGTTGTTTGAATATTGCTCAAGGATATGAGCGATCCAGCCTGAAGCACGGCTTACAGCAAAGATTGGTGTAAATAGGTCATGCTCGATGCCTAAACTGTGGTATACGGAAGCAGAATAGAAATCCACGTTCGGCGGAAGATTCTTTTGACCGGTTACGATTTCATTAATTTTGATGGACATATCATAATATTGCGGTTGTCCAGTAAGTTCAGTCAGTTTTTGTGACATTTCTTTAAGGTGTTTAGCACGAGGATCACCTTTACGGTAGACACGGTGGCCAAAGCCCATGATTTTTTCTTTATTGGCTAATTTTTCGTTGATATATGGCTCAACGTTATCAACTGAACCAATTTCCGTAAGCATTTTCATGACTTGTTCGTTAGCCCCGCCGTGAAGTGGGCCTTTTAAAGCGCCGATGGCAGCAGTTACACCAGAATAGATATCAGCTAATGTAGCCACACAAACGCGTGCAGTGAATGTAGAAGCGTTTAATTCATGGTCAGCATGAAGAACCAATGCTTTGTTGAATGCTTCTTCTTCGATTGCCGTTGGTTCATTACCGCTTAACATATATAAGAAGTTAGCAGCAAAGCTTAAATCTGTACGTGGAGCAACAGCTTCTTTCCCTTGACGGACGCGAGCGAAAGTTGTTACCAATGTAGGGATTTTTGCTTGGATGCGGATTGCTTTACGATAGTTAGCTTCTTCACTCATTACATCTGCTTCTTCATCATAAAGACCAAGAAGGGATACTGCGGTGCGAAGAGCTCCCATTGGATGTACTTTATCAATTGGGTATGTTTTGAAGTGATTAACCACTTCAGCTGGAATTTCAGCATTTTCAGCAAGTTGTTTAGTTAATTCTTCTAGTTGGCTTTTGTTCGGAAGAGCTCCGTGCCATAAAAGATAGATTACTTCCTCGAATGTTGCGTTCGAAGCCAAATCATCGATGTCATAACCTACATACGTTAATGTGTCATCGATAATGGAGCTTACTGATGAAGTTGTTGCTACCACACCTTCAAGACCTTTTGTTGCTGTCATACTAAATCTCTCCTTTTCCTAGATATTCCCCTATGCCCTTGCTATTAGCGTATAAATGTAGCGCTTCCAAGAAATTAGCTATTGTAAACAACCATCTATTTTTTAGTAGAAGACATACATCTTGTATTGGAAGCGTTCACAGAATATGACCCCAACAATAGTAAAATGTACGATAATCTTTAATAAGAAATTCTAAAAATAATGCTTGTAGCTATTCCTAGTGAGCGCTTGCTCAATAACTACATCTTTTTTTAAGATTCCTCAAAAATATCAATGATATTCTGAATCCCAATTTTAATAAATCAGAGCAGTTACATGATTATTATAAACAATAAACACTTTTTTGGGAATGAAAAGCACTTAAAATGTGAAAAAATTATTATTTTATTAGAAAAATTAGCTCCATATTCTCTTGCTTTATTCATGCGTTTAAAATCGTTTTTTTTTAAAAAAATGTCCCAAAGCAGAATAAACGAAACATTAAATAGAAAATTTACATTTCCAGTACTGACGGGCTTTTCTCCCCTTAGCCTCTCGCTTCATTTAAAAAAATTGAAGATCTGCATGCATAAATAAGCAATTCCTGCCCCGATTAACGGGCCGACAGCCACACCTTTGAATAAGGCGACCGCAAGAATCGTCCCAAATACAAGAGCGGTGGTAATGTGCGGATCATGCGACAGCAGTGTAATCCCATTTTTTGCTATGAGTGCAACGGCTATTCCGGATGCAAGTGCAATCCAGGCATAAGGGGATTTTATCGCGTCTCCTAGTTCCTTGAAACCAATCGCCCCGTTTGCTATGGGAATGAGTACGGAGATCGTGATGATCGTGACACCCAGGTTGATTCCTTTCGCTTCCAGGTATGGAAACACTTTAGCGTCAAGGCCAATCAGTTTCATGCTTAAAAGAAAACCCGCGGCCATGATCAGTGAGGTATTTTTCCCAAACCAACCGATTGCAGCAAGCAGAATTAAAAATACGACAGGACCGTTGATCATTATCCCTTCACCTTCTTCCTTCTGTTTTTTGTTATTTTAACATAACAAACTCCCTTGTTCTTGGGAGAAAAATGATTTAAGGAACGATGCATCTGCAGAAAAAATTCAAAACGAAAGATGAAAGAATCTTTCCTTTCTTTTCCATCATCGTTACAATTATAATACAAACCTAATGGTTGAAGGAGGGATATGACTTGAATCCGGTATATATGTATCGTTTCATTCGTTCTTTACTGGTCGTCGGAGGGATAATATTAGGTGGAATTGCCTTGTTTTATTTATCTAAATATACATATCCATTCATCATTGCCATGATCATCGCTTTCTTGATGAATCCCCTGGTCATTTTTTTCGAAAGGAAAGGGCGGCTGCCACGGGGGTTGGCTGTATTCGTTTCCCTTTTACTCATTTTCCTTTTATTTGCGGGTCTTATCACCTTACTCGTCACCGAGATCATTTCAGGGACCAATTACCTTGCCGGAGTCATCCCGAAACACATTGAAACCATCGTGGATTATATAGAAACATACATCGCTACCACCGTCATCCCTTTATATAATCAAATAGCTGCCATGTTCAATAATTTGGATACCGAACAGCAAGACACAATCCTCAAGAATATCCAAAATATCGGTGAATCCATCACGACGGGAGTAAGCGGCTTCATTCAAGCATTCTTGAAGAACATCCCCACAATCATCGGATGGTTTCCAACTACAGCAACGGCACTCCTTTTTACTTTGCTTGGCACATTCTTCATCAGCAAAGATTGGGATACCTTCGGCCGCATGACCGGAAAAGTGTTGCCTGATAAGATTTTTGCGGGTGCAAAGCGTTTATTCAGGGATTTAAAACGGGCTTTATTCGGGTTCATCCGGGCACAATTCACTCTTGTTTCATTGACGACTGTCACGATTTTAATCGGGTTTCTCATTTTAGGGGTGAATTATTCAATTACCATTGCCCTGATATGCGGACTGGTCGATATCATTCCCTATTTAGGGACAGGTACGATTTTCATTCCTTGGATCATATTTGAATTCATTGCCGGGAATACAAGTCTCGCAATCGGTTTGTCCGTCCTTTACATAATCGTCGTTGTCCAGCGTCAGCTAATAGAGCCAAAAGTACTTTCATCCAGTATTGGTTTGGATCCGCTTGCCACTCTCATCGCCTTGTTCATCGGATTCAAATTGATCGGTTTCCTAGGTTTGATTGCAGGACCTGTCGTACTTGTCATATTCAATACACTTCAGCGTGCCAATGTCTTCAAGGCCATATGGACTTTCATCATCGGGGATACAAAGAAAACCACTTAAGGGAATCCAGACATCCATTAGCATTCACTCTTTTCCACTTAAAAATCCGCCTCGGGTACAAGGCGGATTTTTGGTTTTAAACTAGAATTATTTCGACGTCTCGAATTGTTCTGTTTCAGTAGAACCTGCAAGTGCTGTTGTGGATGATGTTCCACCAGAAACGACTTGTGCCACTTCATCAAAGTAACCCGTTCCCACTTCACGCTGATGGCGTGTTGCTGTATAGCCATCCGGCTCACTAGCGAATTCCGCTTGTTGAAGCTCAGAGTATGCAGCCATGCCGCGTTCTTTATAACCAAGAGCAAGGTTGAACATGCTATGATTCAATGAATGGAAGCCTGCAAGTGTAACGAATTGGAATTTATAACCCAATTTACCCAATTCCACTTGATAATTGGCAATCTCTTCATCACTTAATTTCGCTTTCCAGTTAAATGATGGGGAACAATTGTAAGCAAGCAATTTACCTGGGAACTCTGCATGGATGGCCTCGGCAAAGCGGCGAGCATCCGCTAGATTAGGTTCAGAAGTCTCACACCAGATAAGGTCGGCATATGGCGCATAAGCAAGGCCTCTTGCAATTGCTTGGTCAAGACCTGCATTCGTGCGGTAGAATCCTTCTGGAGTCCTTTCACCAGTGATGAATGGTGCATCGACCGGATCAATATCATCCGTGATCAAATCTGCAGCATCAGCATCCGTACGGGCAATCAAGATGGTCGGTGTACCCATTACATCTGCTGCCAATCGGGCGGAAACTAAATTACGTACTGCCGTTTGGGTAGGAAGAAGGACTTTACCGCCAAGGTGACCGCATTTTTTCTCGGAAGAAAGCTGGTCTTCGAAGTGAACGCCAGCCGCTCCAGCTTCGATCATGCCTTTCATTAATTCAAAGACGTTAAGGGAACCGCCAAAACCTGCTTCAGCATCCGCCACGATTGGAGCGAACCAATCGATATCATTTTTCCCTTCAGCAAAGCTGATTTGGTCTGCACGCTGAAGTGTCTGATTAATGCGTTTAACGACTTGCGGCACGGAGTTGGCTGGATATAAACTTTGGTCAGGGTACATTTGCCCTGCGATGTTAGCATCTGCCGCCACTTGCCAGCCGCTTAAGTAGATTGCTTTTAAACCAGCTTTCACCTGCTGCATGGCTTGGTTACCGGTCAATGCTCCTAATGCATTGATGAAATCCTCTGTTTTTAATAGATTCCATAGTTTTTCGGAACCGCGGCGTGCCAATGTTTGTTCAATATCGATGGAACCTCTCAATTTAATGACTTCCTCGGCCGTATAAGGACGTTTAATACCAGTCCACCGTGAGTCATTTTCCCAGCTTTGTTGTAATTTTTGCGCTCTCTCATTCATCATCATTATTTCCTCCTAATTCATATTATATATTTTGAATATTAAGATAATTTTTCATATGCCGCATTAGTTAAGAAATCTGCAAAGTCATCCGCTTCAATCAATTGTTCAAATAGTTTAGTAGACTCTTCAAACTTTCCTGATTTGAAAGTTTCTTCCCCTACTTCCGATTTAATGACCGCCAATTCTTCTTCTTTGATTTGATGGAATAATTCCTCGGTTATTTTCCTGCCATCTYCGAGAATGCCTTTTGGATGACGGATCCATTGCCAGACTTGAGCCCTTGAAATTTCAGCGGTTGCAGCATCTTCCATTAAGTTATTGATAGGTGCCGCACCTCTGCCGCTTAACCATGAGGCGATATATTGGATGCCTACATTAATATTCGTCCTTAAGCCTGCCTCTGTGATCGTTCCTTCCGGTACAGCCAGCAACTCTTGTGCTGTTACATGGACATCTTCCCGTTTCCGGAAAATTTGATTCGGTTTTGGGACGAGCAGGTCAAAAACCTCTTTTGCCGTGCTTACCATACCTGGGTGGGCAACCCATGTTCCATCATGACCGTCTCTTGCTTCGCGTTCTTTATCTGCCTTAACTTTCGCAAAAGCCTCATCGTTCTTAACCGGGTCATTTTTAACGGGAATTTGTGCGGCCATCCCGCCAATTGCAGGAGCATTACGGCTGTGACATGTTTTGATCGCCAGTAAGGAATACGCCCTCATGTTCGGGACGGTCATCGTGACCTGTTGCCGATCCGGGAAAATGACATCATCCGAGTTACGGAATTTTTTCAGGAAACTAAAGATATAATCCCAGCGGCCACAGTTCAGGCCTGCCGAATGTTCTTTCAGCTCGTACAGAATTTCGTCCATTTCGAATGCAGCAAGAATTGTTTCTATCAAGACCGTTGCCTTGATGGTTCCTTGCGGGATTCTCAAATCGTTCTGTGCATATACGAATATTTCATTCCATAATCTTGCTTCGAGATGGCTTTCCATTTTCGGTAAGTAAAAGTATGGACCGCTTTGTTTTTCGACCAATGCTTTTGCGTTGTGGTAAAAGTACAGTCCAAAGTCAAAAATGCTGGCTGATATAGGCTGTCCATCCAAAAGGACATGTTTTTCCTCCAAATGCCAGCCGCGTGGCCTTACCTTTAGCACAGCTGTTCTTTCATTTAATTCATACACTCTGCCATTTGGATTTTTAAATGAAATGGTTCCGCGGATTGCATCGCGCAGATTCAATTGGCCATCGATGCAATTCTCCCAAGTGGGTGAATTGGCATCTTCAAAGTCCGCCATGAATACATTGGCACCTGAGTTCATGGCATTTATGATCATTTTACGATCAACAGGTCCAGTGATTTCAACCCTGCGATCCTGCAAATCATTCGGGAGGGGCGCAATCGTCCAATCACTTTCACGAATATGCTTCGTTTCTTCAAGGAAATCAGGAAGCATGCCTTGATTCAGTTCTTCCTGAACGCTTTTTCGCCGTTCTAGAAGTTCTGCCCTTCTTCCACTGAAATGCCGTTCCATTCTTTCGATGAATTGAAGAGCTTCCGCTGTAAGTATTTGTTCATATCCTGGCTTAATGTTGCCTGTAATCTGTAAGCCTTTTGCTTCCGTAATCATGTTGCCTCTCCACACCCTTTCCAACTCTTTTTATGTTATAATACAGATGTTTTATTTCCTGTTTGTATTATATAACACGTTGTATAAATTTGTCACCAGTTTTTTCTAAAAAATCTAAAAAAAGATTTTTTAGCATGGAAAAGCCTTATTTACCAATGTTTCCAAGAGTTAATCATTTAACAATCCTGTTATGATACACATTTCATTCTCGTGGATATCATCATTCAATGGTGAAACAGGGAGCCATTTGTAAAGCAAAAAAGCACCCCATAAAAAACCGGGATGTTGTTGCGGACCTTTTTCAAAGACCAAAAAGGCTGCCTAAAAGCTTACGCCTTTAGACAGCCTTATATTATTTATGCCGAATGATGGTAACTTTCCCTTTATTCATCCTGTTCATGATAAACCGGATAACAATCGGTTTGAGGAGATTCCGGGTTGGCGGAAACACAAGGATCAACCCCATGATATCCGAGATGAGCCCAGGGGACAGCAACAGTGCGGCTCCGATAAAGATACAGATTCCATCAATGATTTCATTTCCTGGCATCATTCCGTAACGAATCTGTTCCTGTGCCTTTTTCCACGTCTCCATCCCTTGCCGTTTAGCCAAATAAGCTCCGATCAAACCTGTGGCTACAATCAGGAACAGCGTTGGCCAAAAACCAATCAGATTACCTGACAGCAAAAGGACAATAATTTCAACGACCGGCATCGCAATGATAAACATTAAAAAGTATTTCATCTTCATTCCTCCTGCACAGCCCATTTCTGGTGCGGTACATCCATCTTACCTCATTGGCAAGGAATCAGCCAAAATTTCGTTTTACAGAACGTTTGCATGTCCATCATAAATGACTCCACGACCTGCATCGACCGTTATTCTTTGACCATCCGTGAAAACCTTGGTCGCGTCCTCCGCCCCAACGATTACCGGTATGCCCAATGTGACTCCCACAACAGCTGCATGGCTTGTCAAACCGCCTTCTTCCGTAATCAATGCCGCACACTTTTCAATTGCCGGCATCATTTCGCGGTCAGAACCGATCGTAACCAATACAGAGCCTTCCTTCACTTTTTCCAAAGCTTCCTTGGCATTCTTAGCGATAACCACTTCACCTTTAGCTGATTTCCTGCCGATTCCTTGAGCCTTCAAAAGAACCTCTCCTAACACATGAATTTTCATCAAGTTAGTCGTACCTGTTTCACCTACAGGCACACCGGCTGTAATGACGACTAAATCCCCATGGGAAACTAAGCCGGAATGCAAGCTTTCATCTATTGCGGTTTGAAGCATTTCATCGGTAGTCGTTGCTTTTGGACCAATCTGCGGATAGACTCCCCAAACCAATGCAAGCCCTCTTGTAACATGATCATTGGATGTAACCGCAATGATCGGTGCTTTAGGGCGGTATTTGGAAATCATCCTTGCCGTATGACCGCTTTCTGTAGGGGTGATGATTGCCCCTGCATTAAGATTAAGCGCGGTGTGGGCAACGGATTGACCAATGGCATCCGTGACATTATGACGGTTCACTTTGCTTCTGACTGATAATATATCCCGATAATCAAGGGCAGTTTCAGCACGCGAAGCAATGTTATGCATCGTTTGCACCGCTTCGACAGGATAGGTTCCAGCAGCTGTTTCGCCAGAAAGCATGATGGCATCCGTTCCATCAAATATGGCATTGGCCACGTCACTTGCTTCTGCACGGGTCGGCCTTGGATTACGCTGCATCGAATCGAGCATTTGTGTAGCCGTTATGACTGGTTTCCCGGCATTATTACATTTTTTGATCATTTGTTTTTGGACTAATGGCACTTCTTCTGCAGGAATTTCCACTCCCAAGTCTCCACGTGCCACCATCAAGCCATCTGAAACTTCCAAGATCTCATCAAGACGGTCCACGCCCTCTTGATTTTCGATTTTAGGGATGATTTGAATATGTTCCGCACCATTTTGCTGCAATAATTCACTTACTTCAAGCACGTCGGAAGCCCTGCGTACAAATGAGGCAGCAATGAAATCGATACCCTGTTCGATCCCAAAAAGGATATCCTGTTCGTCTTTCTCCGTTATGCCAGGCAGGTTAACCGAAACTCCTGGAACATTGACGCCTTTTTTGTTCTTAAGTGTACCGCTATTCAAGATTTTCGTATGGATTTCTTTTCTGACCTCATCAATCTTCAACACTTCAAGCCCGATCAATCCATCATCCAAAAGGATTTTAGATCCTGGGTGAACATCATGCAGAAGCCCTTCATAGGTAATGGAGAATTTTTCAGGTGTTCCCAGGACTTCATTCATGGAAATAATGACTTCGTTGCCGGCTATAAGCTCCATAGAATCATTTTCCATATTATTTGTCCGTATTTCAGGTCCTTTTGTATCCAACAGGATGGCAACCTGTTTACCCGTCTTTTCGCTCGCTTCTCTTATATTGCGGATTCTAGCTGCGTGTTCTTCATGATTTCCATGAGAAAAGTTAAGCCGTGCTACATTCATTCCCGCCTCTATTAATTGAACCAGCTTTTCTATACTTTCACTTGCGGGGCCAATCGTACAAACAATCTTGGTTTTACGCATAGTGTCATCCTCCTTTAAGGAAAACTACTCGCCGCCTGTCCACTTCTTGAAGACAGGGGGCGCAGTGTTTTATGTCTTCTTTTAAATACCCATTACTAAAAAGCGATTCCTATCGGTCAACAAAAATGATTAAATGGATAGCTCAGCGGATAATTCATACATTTTCTTGTCAATTGTATGCGGTTTAGCAAGAGCTTCGATGATATCATAATCAACAAGTTGATTTTGTTCGATCCCGACTGCCCTGCCCCCTTTTCCTTCTAGAAGCAATTCAACGGCTCTTGCCCCAAGACGGCTTGCCAATACCCGGTCATTTGCAGAGGGAGATCCCCCGCGCTGAACATGGCCCAGGACCGTTACACGGGTTTCAATTCCTGCTTTCGCCTCAATACTCCTGGAGATATCAACAGCACTTCCAACACCTTCGGCTACTATGATGATACTGTGCTTTTTCCCTCGGTCATGTCCGCGGTTCAGCTTTCCAATTAAATCATCTATTTCATATTCATATTCAGGACAAAGAATCGTTTCAGCTCCGCCAGCCAATCCAGCCCAAAGCGCAATATCGCCGGCATCTCTTCCCATCACTTCAACCACATAAGTCCTTTCATGAGAAGTGGCCGTATCCCGAATTTTATCGATAGCATCGATGACTGTATTCAGGGCCGTATCGAAACCAATCGTAAAGTCCGTACCCGGTATGTCATTATCAATCGTTCCAGGAACCCCGATACAAGGGAAACCCCTTTCCGTTAAAGCTCTCGCCCCGCGGTAAGAACCATCGCCACCAATTATGACAATGCCCTCGATACCATGTTTATTCAATTGTTCAATCGCTTTCAGCTGGCCTTCCTCCGTCTTAAATTCCGGACAGCGAGCCGTATGTAACATCGTGCCGCCTCTATGAATGATATCCCCGACCGACCCAAGTTCAAGCTTTTTTATATTGCCATTTATCAGACCCTGATAGCCATGATAAATACCGAAGACCTCCATTTCATGAAAAATTGCTTTCCGGACAACTGCTCGGACTGCCGCATTCATTCCTGGAGAATCTCCTCCACTTGTCAATACACCTATTCTTTTCATAAATGTCACCTCTCTACAGCACTAATCAATTTTAAGCTTCGCTATATCATTGTACCCTTTTTCAAGCTTCAATAAGCAGTAACTGTTTCACTTATGCATACTTGATGTTATAAGCCTAACCGATTCTCTTCAGAAATTGAAGTAAAATGGTGTGAAACTTTACATTCTACACACAAACCATATTCTTTACTCGTTTCGGTAATGAATACATATGCACGAATGAAAGGATGAAAAAACGTGTTGCCCCAGGCAGCACGTTTTTCCTTTTCCAAAATGTGTTTATGAATGCTGTTCCACTTCCTTAGGTTCGCCCTCAGGTTGTTGTTTTGCAAATTCATATTCACCGATTTTCTTGAATTTCATATAACGCTGGTTGATTAGATCATCACTATTCAATGGCAACAGTTCATTGAATGAACGTTTCAGGATTTCCTTGATGGCTTCTGCCTGTAAATTCGAATCCCGATGGGCGCCGCCCCTCACTTCAGGAATGATCTCATCGATGACTCCTAAGCGGTTTAAGTCGGGAGCCGTGATTTTCATCGTTTCCGCAGCCCTCTTAGCCTGAGAGGCATCCTTCCACAGCAAGGCTGCAGCCCCTTCAGGGGAAATCACGGAATATGTTGAGTTTTCAAGCATGAAAATTCGGTCTCCGACGCCAAGCGCCAATGCACCGCCGCTTCCGCCTTCACCAATGACAATACTGATGACCGGCACCTTCAGCCCTGCCATTTCGAAAAGGTTTTTCGCAATGGCTTCACTTTGCCCGCGCTCTTCAGCAGCTTTACCAGGGAAAGCTCCCTTCGTATCAATGAAACAAATAATCGGCCTGTTGAATTTTTCAGCCTGTTTCATCAGACGCAAAGCTTTTCGATAGCCTTCAGGATGGGGCATGCCGAAGTTACGACGGATGTTTTCCTTCGTATCCTTCCCGCGTTGATGACCGATGACAGTCACGGCAAGTCCATTGAATTCTGCGATTCCAGAAACAATCGCTTCATCATCCCCATAATAACGATCTCCATGAAACTCGATGAAGTCATTGAATAACAGCGGAATGTAATCAAGCGTCGTCGGACGGGCTGGATGCCGGGCAATCTGAACACGATCCCACGGTTTAAGATGGTTGTAGATATCCACTTCCAGCTTCTCTAAACGCTTTTCCAATGTCTCGATTTCTGCTGTAAGGTCTACATCAGCATCCTTCGAGATTGCCTTTAGCTCTTTAATTTTATTTCTCAGGTCCGTAATGGGACGCTCAAACTCTAATTCGTAAATCATAACCACTCACCGCCCGGGGCATGGATTTTAAGGATCGTCGTCAAGGTTTCCTTCATTTCCGTACGTTTGACGACCGCATCCAATTGACCGTGCTTCAACAAGAATTCAGCCGTTTGGAAATCTTCAGGAAGCTCTTCACGAATCGTCTGCTCAATGATTCTTCGTCCCGCAAAACCAATAAGTGCTCCAGGTTCGGCTAGATTAATATCGCCAAGTGACGCGAAACTTGCCGAAACCCCGCCTGTGGTAGGATGGGTCATCATTGATATGATCAGTCCGCCTTCATTGCTGAATATCTTGAGTGCTGCACTTGTCTTTGCCATCTGCATCAAGCTCAAAACACCCTCCTGCATCCGGGCGCCGCCTGATGCCGTAAATATGATGAACGGAATCTTCAATTCACCAGCACGTTCAATGGCACGGGTAATTTTTTCGCCAACAACGGATCCCATGCTTCCCATCCGGAAATTCGAATCCATGATGGCAGTTGAAACTTGGTAGCCATTGATGCTTCCGACTCCTGTGACAACCGCCTCATTAATCTTGGCTTTCTTTCTATCTTTTTCCAGTTTTTCTAAGTAATCCGGAAAATCAAGCGGGTTAACGGAAATCATTTCTTTATCAAATTCATTAAAAGTGCCTGCGTCGAATAAAAATTCGATGCGCTCATGGGAAGACATCGGATGATGGTACCCGCAATGCAGACAGACTTTCTTGTTTTTCACCAATTCTTTTGTATACATGATTTTTTTACAGCCGGTGCACTTTGTCATGATTCCTTCTGGTACATCTTGTTTCTCCCGATCTAAAGGAACCGTTGCATATTTCTTCTTAGACTTCGCAAATAGCTCTTTAAGCAAGCTTAATCCTCCCTTTACCACCAATTATCTATTTTATGATACTTGGTACAAACTATATCAGAAATAAAATTAGTATCGTGTAAAAAGGTGTCATTCGCCCTTCGACATATTTCTAATTCTAATAAGATACGTTTCGATGGCTTTTTCTTCATCACGTTCGAGCAAATATGTAAGAAGTGCCAGATAGTCTTCTTTTTTCACATTACCCTGTACCATCTCTGATGTTCTAGCATAGCTGTTGACAATGCGCCAAATTCTTTCCAGCAATCGATTGCGATTCAAAATGGCAATTCTTAAAAAGAAATCATCATCATGAAACATATCCGCTTTGACCCAGGCCATTAATCTTTTGATGTCCTCAGCCGTAGCGAAAAAGGCGACGATCCGCAAACAGTCAATTTCAATCAGCCTTTTCGTCTCAGACAAATCTTCTTGTACTTTTTTATCTTGCAAAAAAAAGGTTCCCAGAAGCTCGACTAGCTTATGCTCCTGGAAATCCCTGATAAACGTCCCTTCACCACGCCTTGTTTCTATTAAGCCTAATAGCTCTAAGGCACGCAATGCTTCACGGACAGAGGAACGCCCAACATTAAAACGATCTGATAACTCCCGTTCTGATGGGATTTTATCTCCCGGCAGGAGGCTGTCCGCTTCAATCATGCTACGTAGGCTCTCAACGACATCGAGATAAATTTTGGATGAAGAAGTACGACCTGCCAAATTAATTATTCCTCACTTTTTCCAATGATCGCTAATTTCTTTGTTTTTTCTTTAATATCCTCTGGATCTACATTGATTCTAGCTACTCCGGTTTCCATAGCTGCCTTGGCAACAGCAGCCGCAACGGCAGGTGCCACCCTCGCATCAAATGGAGCAGGGATCACGTAGTCTTCGTTCAACTCATGCTCCTGTATTAATCCAGCAATGGCTTTTACTGCAGCAACCTTCATTTTTTCATTGATATGAGTCGCACGTACATCCAAGGCCCCACGGAAAATCCCTGGGAAAGCAAGGACGTTATTGACCTGATTCGGGAAATCCGAACGGCCAGTTCCAACAACCTTGGCACCCGCTGCTTTTGCATCTTCCGGCATGATTTCCGGATCTGGATTAGCCATCGCGAAAATGATCGCATCCCGATTCATCGAAGAAACCATTTCTTTTGTCAATGCACCTGCGGCAGAAACTCCTATAAATACATCAGCGTTTTCAATGACAGATTCCAAAGGCCCTGAAACCTTATTTCGATTGGTCACTTTCGCCACTTGTTCTTTTGTATCATTCATACCTGTCGAACGGCCCTCATAAATGGCACCCTTCGTATCACACATGATGATGTCGCGAACTCCATAGCTATAAAGCAATTTAATGATGGCAATGCCTGCAGCGCCTGCGCCATTCGCTACCACTTTAATTTCTGACATTGATTTATTCACCAGTCGTAACGCGTTCACAAGACCGGCAACAGTAACAATGGCTGTACCGTGCTGATCATCATGGAAAACAGGAATATTCATTTCTTTTTTGAGTCGTTCTTCAATTTCAAAACAATTTGGTGCGGCTATGTCTTCTAAGTTCACTCCACCGAAAGTCGGTTCGAGTAATTTAACGGTCTCTACAATTTTGTCCACATCCGTCGTTTTTAAACAAATCGGGAAAGCGTCCACTCCGGCGAAACTTTTAAATAAAACGGCTTTTCCTTCCATGACCGGCATAGCAGCTTCCGGACCGATGTTTCCAAGTCCCAAAACTGCCGTTCCATCAGAAATGACGGCAACCGTATTTCCCTTCATTGTATAGTCATAAACGGTTTCCGGCTTATCGTAAATATCTTTACACGGTTCTGCGACACCAGGAGAATAAGCCAGGCTTAAATCTACTGCGTTCCTAACCGGCACTTTCGAAACTGTTTCTAATTTTCCTTGATTCAAGCGGTGCATATGTAATGCTTCTTCTCTTAATGTCATAGTTTCACTCCTAAAACAAATTGGGTAACCCATTATCTTATATGCTGAAATTATGCTGAAATCTAGTGGTCAGACCACAGCGGCCTGTTTTCAATATAACATAACTATTAAAGTTGTAAAACAGTTATTCTTTCTTGTAAACCACATTCCCTTTTCCCACCAAGTCAAATAATGCCTGCATCAGTCTATCTGTAGGATTGACCCAATCCCAATAAGATAGCTGTACATAGCGGTTTTCCCTCTCGTAAAAAAGCATGACCTTGGTTTCACCGCTATGCTGCATTAAAATTTTTTTTATTTTTTGCAGTGTATCCTTCGTTTGCTTGCCAGCCTCAATTTTCAGGAATATCGTTCCGTTTTTTTCCTCTTTCATCTGCTTCACTTTTTCAAGCGGGTATACGTTCCGGATCAGCAGCTGTGTTTTTCCATCCCGCTCTTCCAATGTCCCTTGCAGCATAACGAGTTGTCCATGATTCAAGTCGGCAGAGTGGTTTTTATAAACATTTGGAAAAACGACCGCTTCAATATCCCCCTCTTCATCACTGACGCTCAAGAAAGCCATCACATCGCCCTTTTTTGTCCTTATGGTTTTAACCGACGTAATGTAAGCGCCAAGTAAGACTTTCGATTCCTTTTTATTAATAGCTTCATCTATAGTCAAACAGCCGAAGTGCTGAAAAAGTTCTCTGTAGCTTGTCACAGGATGATTCGATAGATAAAGCCCCAATGCGCTTTTTTCCAACGAGAGTTTGTCCTCGATTGGGATAGGATCGACCCGGTGGTATTTCGGTTTGAGTGAAAACTCGCCATCCGAAAACATATCGAATAGGTCATCATCCGGATTAACCAATTCCGTATGATTGATCGCTACGTCCAAGCTCGCCAACAATGTTGCCCGGTCTTCACCGAATTCATCAAATGCACCTGAATGGACAAGCGCCTCCAACACTTTTCTATTTACGATTTTCCCCGAAACGCGCAAACAGAAATCGAATAAATCTGCGAACTTCTTCTGACGCCTTGCAGCGAAGATATCTTTTAGGACCGTCCCGCCTATCCCTTTTATGGCTCCAAGGCTATAACGGATCCCCTCCTTTTCCGGTAAAAACGGGTAACCGCTCCGGTTAATCGAGGGAGGCAGAACCGCTATCCCTTTCTTTTTTGCTTCTCGGATATATTGCGAAATCTTTTCATCATTCCCGACAACCGATGTCAAAAGTGCTGCCATGAAATATTCCGGATGGTGGGTTTTCAAGTAAGCCAGCTGATAAGCGATGAAGCTATACGCCACCGCATGACTTCGGTTGAATCCATAGTTAGCGAAGCGGACAATCAAGGAATAAATCTCATCTGCCGTTTTTTCGGAGTATCCTTGTTTCAATGCGCCGCTCACGAAATGCTGCCGCTCTTGATCCAGAACATCCTTCTTCTTCTTCGAAACGGCACGTCGGAGCAGGTCAGCCTCCCCTAATGAAAACCCGGCTAAGCGGGAGGCGATTTGCATGATTTGTTCTTGATAAACGATGACCCCATATGTAGGCTCGAGGATATCCTTCAAATCCTCGTGAAGGTAATCAATCGAAGCAAGTCCATGTTTTCGCTCGATGAACAGCGGTATATTTTCCATCGGACCTGGACGATATAGGGCATTGACCGCAACGATATCCTCGAATCGGTTCGGTTTCAGCTTGATCAAAACCTTACGGATGCCATCCGATTCAAATTGGAACACCCCGGTTGTTTCGCCTCTGCCTAAAGTGGCCAGCGTCTCGGGATCATCCATCGGAATATGGGACAAGTCGAGCTTTTTCCCCGTTCCTTTTTTAATGTTATTTAAAATATTATCGATGAGCGTTAAATTGCGGAGTCCAAGAAAATCCATTTTAAGAAGTCCCAGTTCTTCGAGAAGGTCCATTGGATATTGAGTCAGGTGGATGCCGTCATGCCCTCCCTGAATCGGGATATGCCCGGTCAGTGCCTGGTCACTGATGACGACGCCGGCGGCATGTGTCGAAGCATGGCGAGGCAGCCCTTCAAGCAATAACGCGGTTTGAAATAGTTTTTGATTCAGGTCACTCTCATTAACGAAATCCCTAAGCCTTTTCGATTCCTTGAAAGCCTCGGGAAGCGTGATGCCCAGACGGCCTGGAATCATTTTCGATACCGCTTCCTGTTCCTTTGAATTCAGGCCGAAAACACGTCCTGTATCCCTTAACGCAGCCTTTGCAGCCAATGTCCCGAATGTAATGATCTGTGCTACATGAAGTTCCCCGTATTTCTTCGCGACATAGGCAATCACTTCTTCACGGCGGTTATCCGGAAAGTCAATGTCGATATCCGGCATCGAGACACGTTCCGGATTCAGGAAACGCTCGAACAGCAAGGAATGTTCGATTGGATCGACATCCGTGATCGACAGCACATAAGCGACCATCGATCCTGCGGCCGACCCCCTTCCTGGACCAGTCAGGATTTGGTGGTCCTTAGCGAATTTCATGAAGTCCCAAACGATTAAAAAGTAATCGCTGAATTTCATCTTGGTGATGATATCCAATTCATATCTTAGTCGCTCTTCATATTGAATGGATGGCTCCGGCACTCTTTTCTTCAGCCCTTGGAAGCAGATGGCTTCGAGCATTTCTTCGGCTGTGGCTCCATCTTCAGTAGGGTACTTAGGAAGAAGTGAACGATGAAATGGAATTTCCAGATTGCATTGCGCGGCAATATGCAGTGTATTTTCGAGTGCATCCGGTCTGTCATGGAATAGTTCTGCCATCTGAGACCGGCTTTTCAAATAAAATTGATCGGATTCAAGAACCGTATGCGTCTCATCCGCCAGCTTGTCGCCATTTCCGATTGCCAATAAGACTTCATGAGCGAGTGCATCGCTTTCGTTCAAATAATAAACTGGATTCGTCGCGACAATCTTTATCTCTAAATCTCTCGCCAACTGACTTATGGCTTCGTTACTTTTTTCCTCATCCGCAATCGACAGTCTCTGTATGGATACATAAAAATTATCATGACCAAAAATTTGCAAAAATCGCCCTGCTGCCTGTTTGGCTTCTTCAGGGTTTTCTTCTCTCAATAGCGTTTCTATCTGCCCCTCTGCACCTGGTGTGACTGCAATCAAACCCCCGGAATAGGCTTTAAGCCAATTCATTGGAATGCCTGACGGGGATTTCGTTTTTATGGCACTGCTTATTTTAAGCAGGTTTTGATATCCTTGCAGACTCTTTGCCAATAAAAGAAGTCCATGTGGCGATTCCCGTTCATCAAGGACATCCGCAAGTATGCCGATGATCGGCTTTATGCCCTGCTTCTTGCATTCTTTATAAAAATAGACCGAACCGTACATAATATTTCGATCGGTTAAGGCAAGACTTGTACAGCCATCCGCTTTCGCTTTGGCCACAAGTTCAGTGATCTTCACCGTACTTGTCAGCAGGCTGTATCCGCTCTGAATATGGAGATGAGTATACACGTTTTTTTCTCCCACCTTTGTAAGGCATGTTTCTTTTCATTATAGTGTTTATTTCAAAAAAAGAAAATATGTTCTCATTACCAATGCAATTTAACCTCCTGATTTCCGGAGACTATCATAATACCTCTGAACATCCCATATAAATGGAATAGAAGAATATCAAGCAAAAAAGGATGATGATATATGAATGAAGCCTTTGTTCCAGCCTTCCTCAACAGCTTTTTCATATCGCTTGGCGTATTGCTTGGCGGCTCGATAATCGGGGGCCTCGCCGCGTTTTTTACTGGACAAGCCCCGATGACGACTGTATTCCGGCTGTCGGACAGCCTTCGTATTTGGGCGATTGTCGCTGCGATCGGGGGAACTTTTGATATGGTCTATAATTTTGAACGCGGTATTTTCCACGGGGAAACGAAGGATATAGTCAAGCAGGTCCTATTGATACTCTCTGCACTTGGAGGGGCACAGACAGGAGCACTGATCATCAACTGGTTCACGCAGGAGCATATTTCACCATGAGGATTCCTCCCTATCACCGGACTCCCACATGGCAGCGTTTTTTTGCCGGGGCCGCACTTGGCGGATTGATCAGCTGGGTGATTTTCTTTTATATGCATGGTGTCCAGCAGGAGAAGCAGATCCGGACCCTTCACGAACAAAGAGAAGAAATCAAGGATTTAAACGGGAAAATCGCAATTTGGGAGCAGGATTATAAAAAATTGAACGAGAAAAACGAGGAAATCCTGACGATTCAGGAAGTGGAAGTAACGATCACGAATGAAAAATACAGTCTGGATCAGTTGAGTATTGCAGAAGCGGAGGATGTGATTGAGGACGACCTATCCTCTCTTCTCGCCAAAGATGTCGCCAGTGTCTATGACGGTAAGGTGCTGTTGAAAAAATCGATAGAAAATAAGATCATGACCATCAATAAAAAGCGCTATCGACTTGAAGTCGTTGAAATCATGTTTTATACGAAAATGAATATAGAAATCAAACTAAAAAGGACTACTTCTTAAGGATGGGTGAATAACCACCGAATTAAAAGACCAAATCATTTGCGATTTGGTCTTTTAATTTGGCTGTTTTCACATACTTTGTTGCTATTTACCAGGTAGTGAGTTGTGGTTGATTTCCCCTCCAGATGCTCGCTTTCCGCGGGGCGGGCGGTGAGCCTCCTCGGCGTAAACGCCTGTGGGGTCTCACCTGTCCCGCTGCTCCCGCAGG
>NZ_JBFUIQ010000054.1:0-25869 GCF_056401795.1 Peribacillus sp. P4_D6 | reverse complement strand
TTACTAAACTAAGACCAAGAGTCCCCGGGGCAGCTTAGCAGGCCTCTGCCTTATGAATAGACCGAACGAAGGAATGTAAGCGCAAATGACGCTAAGAGACATGGGAGGGTACGTCATCATAAGTTTCGCAGAGATCTATTGTGCATCACATAGTGGACAAAAATAGCTAATGATTTCCATTAGTTTTAGCGAAGCATACGCTCAATTTACTAATAAAAACCAGAATTTCAATACTCTGTTTAAAAGTAGAATAAAAAAATAAATTCCCTAATATACCGAGTGGTGCAAACCGTTGATACATCAATGTTTATAGAGGGAGGTTAGTCGAACAAGGAATTAGGTACCAATACCCTGAATTCTGATATTTCGAGATTCAGAAATTAGAGGTTTGATTTTGTTATGTCCTGCTTATGTAATTCCATATATGTTTAAAAACCGATTTAAGCAAAAGGAGCTAATACCTGATACTTTCAATTTCAGCAATATGACACTCAGCAGAAAATATGCGGAATATATTTGGGATTTTGATGTTATGAAATAATGAAAAGATATACCAGAGATGTCCTAATATTCCACGGTGATGCAGACAATATGCAACAACTACTTTTTCTTCTGTAGAACTAGTCGTTCTACCTGGAGCAGGCCATATGCTTACAATGGATTATGAAGAGAAGGTCGTCAGGATGACACTGGATTTTATCTAAGAAAGATTGGTTAGTATTTAAGAGTCTTTGTTAGTAGAAAAATCAATATAAAACTTGTGTTGGAGTGCATTTTAAGGATTATAGTGAGCAGATTATTGAAAATAAATTAAAATAGAAAATTAAAATATACCCTTGACATGGAGTTCACTCCAGCTGTTATAGTTTCGTAAGTAAAGGAGGACAAACATATGATGATCTCAGAAGTAAGTGAAAAATTTGGCATCTCACTTGATACCCTACGTTATTATGAACGAATTGGTCTAATTCCTCGAATAACCCGTAACTCTAGAGGGCAACGGGAGTACACAGAAGAGGACTGTCAATTGATTCAAGGAATTTTATATTTTCGTGAAGCAGGCATGTCGATAGAGTTGTTGCTAGAATACATGAAAATGGTTCATCAAGGAGATGAGACCATTCAAACAAGAAAGGAACTGTTAATCGAACAAAGAGACAAGTTGGTTAAAAGAATTAATGAGCTTCAGAAACCCTTGGAACTTTTGAAGCGGAAAATTGAGAATTATGAACGTTCGGTCGTAATAAATGAAAAAAAGATGAAAAGAAATATAGAAGATTAAAGTAATGAAGAGAGGAGCTAAATATGAATAAACAAAATAATAATTTACTTATACTCATATTGACTATAGGAGTTTTTGGAATTTTAACTACAGAGATGGGTGTCATTGGAATATTGCCTGCCATAGCTGAGCAATTTGATATAAGTGTATCTAGAGCAGGGCTGCTAGTGAGTCTCTTTGCGTTGGTTGTTGCAATATCTGGACCTATTATGCCGTTATTATTTTCAGGAATAAATCGTAGGACGGTCATGCTACTTGTACTTGGTATTTTCATTATAGGTAACATTGTCTCAATGTTTGCATCTAACTTTACTGTTTTGCTAATCGCTCGTGTCATTCCAGCCTTTTTTCATCCAATATATTGTTCATTGGCTTTGACAGTAGCTGCTACGTCTGTTAGCAGGGAAGAAGCTCCAAAGGCTGTATCTAAAGTGATCATGGGAGTATCCGCAGGCATGATACTTGGTGTACCAATCACAAATTTTATTGCTAATCAAACTTCCATACAAATGTCGATATTATTCTTTGCCATCGTAAATATTATTGCCTTCTTAGCTACATTAATATTTGTTCCCTCCTTACCTGTTAACGAAAGACTTTCTTATGGAGCTCAGATGAGTGTATTGAAAAAGCCAATTGTTTGGTTAGCCATTGCTACAGTGATATTTTTAAATTCAGGAACTTCGAGTATTAATACCTTCATTACCGAGTATCTTGAAACCATTACGAATATCTCGGGGAACACTTTAACTTTTGCGTTATTTTTATTAGGGGTAGCAAGTCTTATTGGAGCCTTATTAGGTGGAAGGATGCTTTCTAGAAATGCCGTTAAAACTGCCATATCTTTCCCAATCGTATTAGGAATCGTTCATTTATTGTCATTCATAACAGGGAAGTCCATTGGACCTATGATGATAACCATTTTATTGTGGGGGATATTATTCGCTATATCAAATAGTGTTAGTCARTATTGGATTACTAATGCGGCTCCAGAAGCTCCTGATTTCGCAAACGGATTGTTTTTATCGTGTGGTAATATAGGAGTAACAATCGGTACAGGAATAGGTGGATTAATTATTTCAGGAATGGGTACGCAATATATAGTATTAGGAGGATTATTATTCTTACTATTGGGCTTAGCATCTATTGTTCTGAGTCGTTACATGTTCAGTGATAGAACAGAACGAGCTGCCATTTAGGCAGCTTTTTTTTCATTGATATAAGTTCGGAGGTTAGTTAGTTTGTGAAAAAAGTATTCGTTCTTAGTTAGTAAAATCGTTTTTTTATATTTTCCTGGTGTTACCAAACTAAATTAAAGGTGTTTCTAAAATTGTGTAAATATTAAATCAATTAAGTACCCGATATTTTGAATGACTAGAACAAAGTTTATTAATTATTATTACGAAAAAAACAGCCATGTTCATATCTGGCTGTTGAACTTCCTCACTTTAATTGTTTTTTGTAGTAATTATAATATTCTCTCTACTAATTCTCCCAACTGTTTTGCCATAACACGAGGAGGATGAGGCAATGTGCAGATTTGGTCTTTATATAGATGGGGGAATCGAGGATTAAATATTTTTGCCCCCTTAATACTAAGGTTCTTTTCGAATTAATATAAATGGTCTGTGTAATGGACTGAAAAAAATGAAATTTTCTATACACGCTTTGATCCTTTTAGGCGGTATCTATGGTATTCATGAAATATTTATAGTTGGTACACAAAGGTATTTTTCGAAAATAGTAGGAATGCCATACATCATTTTTTCAACAGGGGCATTTGTTTCATGTATAACGTCTTTAAGACAAAGCTGATCGATAATAGCATTCTTTTCAGGATAATTTTAAGACTATTCGCTTCAAATAAGTAGACGTTTTTCCCTACTTAAGACAAATCACAAGTTGTTCTCGAAAGGGGGATTTAATTTGAAGAAATTTATTGTTTGTTATACCTTGGATAATGATATTAAACGAGAAAAAATAATAAAAGGGCCAGATGTAAAGAAGGAAGACGTTCTTAAAGATGTATTGGATAAGATAGTACGAAGTAATTACTTTATTGCGAAAACCGACCAAGGAGAGTATAGGATAAATTCTTCCTTAATACGTTATATTCAGGTTTTGAGTGAAATGCACTGTTTTTAATACCATACTGAATATTAATGACTAGTGACTAAATAAAAGGTTATTTGCATAGTTTTCTTAAATTTTGTTGATTAACTTGAATATGGGAGAGAAGATTAATGTCAGAAACGTATCGTTCACGTCAGGAACGAAAACAAGTGGAAAAAACAAAACAAGATCAAACAAAAGGTAAAAACTCCCCTAAAAGAAGGTCTTTCTTGAAAAAAGTTTTACTTTGGTGTTTTCTGTTATGGGTTATTTCAATTGGAATAGGGGCAGTAACGGTTGCGGCAATGATTAAGGATGCACCTAAAATAGATGCTTCAAAACTTGTCGATCCGCTTTCTACCAAATTATACGATAAAAACGGTAATTTCCTTTACGAATATGGTAAAGAAAAGCGGACAAAAATTAAGTATTCTCAAGTTCCACAAATGTTGGAACATGCTTTCCTTGCCACGGAGGATGCACATTTTTATGAACACAATGGCATTGATATAAAAGGAACTACGAGAGCAATCTTCAAGAACCTAAAAGGGGATTTCGGATCTCAGGGCGGAAGTACGATAACACAGCAGGTCATCAAGAACTCCTTTTTGTCACCTCAGAAAACAATAAAGCGAAAGGTACAGGAATGGAGCTTGGCCTATCAGCTTGAGCAAAAGTATTCTAAACATCAAATCTTGATGATGTATTTAAATAAGATCTACCTTGGAGACGGGGCATATGGTGTAGCAGCTGCCGCCAAAAATTACTACGGAATCGATGTCGATGATCTAAATAAATTAACGCTTCCGGAGGCCGCTATGTTAGCGGGGCTCCCACAGAGTCCAAGTTATTACGATCCCACTGAACCGGAACATGTGAAAGCTGCAACAAATCGTCGTAATAATGTTTTAAAAGCTATGTATAAACAAGGGTATATTACGAACAAGCAATTGGAGGATGCAAAGAAGGTTCCAGTTACATCAGGACTTGTTCCAAAAAAGAAACAACAAGGAATGCCGTACGAGGCGTTTTTGGACGCTGTTGTAAAAGAAGTTGAAAAAAAGCAGAAAAATGTTGATATCAGTTCGGATGGATTATCTATTTATACGACGCTAGATCCAAAAGCTCAGACCTTTGCGGATAAAATAATGAACACCGATACGATTATTTCTTATCCAAATGACAATTTTCAAGGAGCCTTCGTATTTTTAGATACAAAAACAGGAGAAGTTCGAGCTATTGGAAGCGGTCGAAACCAATATAAAGCTTCCTTCCGAGGCAACAACTTTGCGGTTGATATCAAACGTCAACCAGGATCTACTTTCAAGCCAGTCTTTGATTATGGTCCTGCTATTGAAAATTCAAAATGGTCTACAGCACACCAAATTAATGATCATGAGATAACCTACTCAAATGGTCAATCTATTTCTAACTGGGATCATCAATATCACGGAATGTTGTCTATTAGAACAGCACTTCAATGGTCATACAATATTCCAGCACTCCTTACCCTTCAAGAAGTAGGAATGGATAAGGCACAAAACTTTGCAGAAAATCTGGGTATTACTTTTAATAATAATAAGGTGTACGAATCATATGCGATTGGAAGTAATACGGTTAATCCATTAGAGTTGGCAGGGGCATATAGTGCTTTTGGAAATAACGGTGAATATAATACACCACATTTTGTTCGTAAAGTTGTCTATCCTGATGGCAGAGTTGTTAATTTTACTCCAAAGCCAAAACGTGTTATGCATGATTACACAGCTTATTTGGTGACGGATATGTTACGGACAGTCGTAAAATCTGGTACAGGGAAAACTGCAAATGTTCTTGGACAAGATGTGGCTGGAAAAACTGGCACAACCAATTTTGACAGTAAAACCAGAGCACAATATGGATATCCAACCGGTTCGGTAAACGATAGTTGGTTCGCTGGTTATACACCGCAATACACTATGGCGGTTTGGACTGGATATACTAAAAATGGTCCAGGTAATTATATGGATGGAAATACAACTAAAATCTCGCACCAAATGTTTAAGGTCATGCTGGAAGCGTTTGGAACAGACCAAAGCAGATTCCAGCAGCCTAGTGATGTATACCAGGTGAATAATGAACTGTTCATTAAAGGTGCAAATCCTGAAGAAGCTCCACAAGTTACAAAAAATAATATAGATAAACCATTTGAAATTGGTGAAAATAAAGAGGATAAAAAACATAAACAAGAGGAAGAGAATCATAAACAGCAAGAGGAAAAGAAACACAAACAAAAGGAAGGGAAGCATAAACAACAAGAGGAAAAGAAACACAAACAAAAGGAAGAGAAGCATAAACAACAAGAGGATAAGAAACACCAACAATAAAGATTTTAAGGATGGGATTGAATTGGTTCCATCCTTTGTTTAATTCACAAAAGAAATGTGAAGGTCTCTACTTAAACGATAGGGTGCTTTACTTCAATAAGGGAGGTTGCTGAGGCAGCCTTTTTCTTATGGAACTAGAGAGGTAGTTTAGTTGAAAAAGCTTAGTTTGAACACACAGTGAATGACCTTTGCTTTCATAATATGACTGTATGGATATGTGCAATACAGTATCTCAGTTTCTTTGGACTGTGTTTTAAAATAATGTAAGTTGCTCATAATTTTCTTTTAAAACTATTTGACGAAGGAAACTTATTAATAAAGGTCGTTAATGTTCCTGGTTGGAATCTTATATGACACTCCACACAAGTAATCTTAACAAGAGTGCACTCTGCAGAATTACTTGCCATAAATGTTTCTCCTTCTACAAAAAGATCAACTGTAAATGAAATAGCTCCAAAGGCTATCTTCAAAAAATCACTTATTTCTTTTTCAAACTATGATTAACCTATAAAGGAATTTTTTGACACTTTTTGAATTTCTTTAGGTAAGGTTCAATGAAAGGTGGAAAACAATGAAAATAGCCAGTTCTCCTATCAATAGTAAAATAAACAATGTTTTTATTCATGTTAATGATTTAAGGAAATCAGTTGAATGGTATTGCAATCTCCTTGGCATCTCGCGAAATAATGACTCTGTAGAATCACCTGTTTACAATATTCCTGTAACAAGTGAAACTGGATTAACTTTAGATGACCATACGTTTGATCCTAATTTTATATTTAAGCCATCCAATAATGTCTTATTTAATTTMAACGCAAAAGATATAGACGAAGCTTACCAATTTATCAAGAGTAATAACATAGCCATTGTTAAAGAAATAGAGCGTATTGGAAGTTTTGCTTATTTTAACTTTCAAGACCCAGATGGTAATGTACTTATGATTTGTAATGGTTAATGTTCTTAGGGAGTAGCCAGCTCACTACTCCCTTTACTTAAGTTTTTTTCGCACTTCCTTTTAACTTCACAGTTTGTGTCAACTCTGCAATAAGGCAGGAAAGTCAAAAGCCAGTTATAGTCCTCGAAAAAATCCATATAATAATAAAGATGAAACTAAATTAGATTGTTTTATGGGTTCAAGATTAACAGGACAGGCTGCTATAAATTTAAACTGGAACTTTAGTGGTTTTGAATTAGATAATTCCTATTTAAAAAAAGTTTCGAAAGCCTTGCATAATGATACCGTAAGCTAAATAGGTTTTTGCTTTATACCTCCTGAAGACACATATATTATGTTTGTATGTCTCATTTTTATCTTTGGTTCATTCACAGTTAGAACATGGCTATGTTACTTGCGACTTAGAAAGCGTTATGATTTAATTTGTAACCTAAAATTTCAAAAAACAGCCCACCCTTTAAAGTTTGAGCTGTTTTTGGATTTCTATCTATTGATTGTTGAAATTATTCCTGTGAAGTAGTATTGGAGAGGTACACTGATAATATTGAATATTTACAGTGAGATGGTATTGGAGTTGGATAAGCATGTATGTTTTATTACATAATTCATATAGGATCTTCACTAGACTTAGAGCTTAGTAATAGTGAAAAAATTAAGCACAAGGCGCTGGCCGAAAGAAGAGAGCATCTGTAAACTACACAGATGCCCTCCTGATTTTCTCCAAGATCCATTATTAATCTCGTAATTCTGTACAATGAAGTATTTAATCTACCGGACGATCATCAAAATCATAGTCTACCGTGCCAGGAGCTACACGAGCATTTGTTAATGCCGGAGTTTCCGGACGGGCAATTTGATACACACTGGCACCGACAATTTCAGCTGCTTGCTGCAATTTTTCTTTCGATATCTTATCCAGTGTATCTGTAGGCTGGTGATACCAAGGCTCTACAGGGGAATGGATAAACAAGGCGGATGGAATGCCAAGCTCATGGAATGGTTGGTGGTCACTCCTGCCCAGCTGTCCATAAGGAATCGCAACATCCATCGTTCTGGCCCCTGCTGAGGAACCCAGGTCCGTCACAAGGTTTTTCATTCCATCAATGGTATACATAATCAAACCACCTGCAGGATTATCCTCGCCAGCATCACGTCCGCCTATCATATCCATTTGGAAGTGAGCCACCATGCGGTCTACATCCTCTTTGGGAAGGGAATCAGCATAGAAGGATGATCCAACGAGCCCTCTTTCCTCAGATCCGAACGTGAGGAAGCGAATTTCAGTGTCAATTGGGGTTTTGGCCAGGATCCTTGCCAGTTCCAGCACAGCTGATACACCAGAAGCGTCATCGTTTGCACCAGGGCCGCCCGGGACAGAATCATGATGGGCTCCAACAGTCACGATTTGACCATTATCCTTATTGGCTTTTGGTTTTAGGGAAGCGATGACATTGTAGGATGTCTTTTCGATTCTTTCAGCTTTTCCCACTTCCAGAGTGGACGTGATTTGTTTAGTTTTAAGCTGTTCGACCAACTCTAACCCTTGGGCTTGGGTAATGGCTATAGCAGGTATATTTTGCCCCGCTGATACTTGTCCGAAATTATTTCCTGATGGTGAGTTGTTGTACATTATAACGCCAACCGCTCCTTTATTTAGGACATTCTGAACCTTTTCAACAAAGGTAATGTCCCCACGTTCAATTAGTGCAATTTTCCCAGATACATTTTCTCCAACTTCCTCTGGCTTTGCTTTTCCAACATTAACAAGTTCGGCCGTTACCTTTCCGCTGATACTGCCGCTAAGGGCACGCGGTGTTCCTCCTAAATCACTGTCACCAATTTTCACTTTTACATTTTGCACCGTATCATAGATGGGAAAAGGCTGAACCTTTGTTTCGAAACCAAGACTCTTAAACTGACTTTCTATGTATTTGACTGCACGGAGCTCCCCTTCTGTACCAGCAGCTCTCGGTTGCTCTGATAGATAGGCAATCGTATTATACATATTGTCCGCACTAATTTTTTTGATAACTTTGTTATCAAAAGCTGTGTCAGACTGGGCATTTATTGCTCCGCTAGTTTGTGCAAATACTGTACCGGTTGATAGAACCATACCCGCAGCTAATAGTACTGTTAGTGATTTTCTATACATATAATCCCTCCTTATTCATAATCTTCCTAATTATGTATTTAACTGAATAGTTTGTAAATGAGTCATTAGTCTTTAAATTCCGAACATCAATCGGTTTCTGACACCCGCTCTCCCTTAAGATTATGCGCAAAGAAAAAGCGATCCTTCTTAATGAAGAATCGCATCATGTACTGAAGCCATCAATATATTGTATTGTAAAAAAATGATCAAACATTCAAATCTATCAACCTCATTTTAACCTAACTTTTGAAAAGCAATACCGTTTAGTCCAAATGACAATTTGAAAAAGATAGGGAATCCAATTCTTTCTGGACTAGAAAATCTATGAACGATCTTGGAATGACTTCGGATAAATCATGTAAGAAATCAGTCCGTATTGTCGATAAGGGAGTCCGCTGACAAAACGGGGATATTATACGTTAAGTAATTTTTAGTCTAAAAAGTCGATTCACTTAATATTCACTTTTATTATTGATTTTACCATTTCCTAAAATATTCTAATGTTCAAACCTTCACAAATTGTTCACAACAACAATGAAAACGCTTACGATTTTCATTGTATAATATATATATCCTAATTGATTTCATAGTTTTGCACCAATTATCATACAATTTTAAATAAATAATTGAATAGACAGAAAGGAGATAATCAGGTGATCTTAAAATCGTTGAAAAAAAAGGGCATAACGACCATCATTTATAATAAAGAAGGAGTATTAAAAACATGCAAGGGTCAATTGCATAAACTTAACCTTAATGAACAAACCCTTTACTTAAAGGATGAAAATCAAAAGATCTTCTCTATTCGTTTATCTCGTATTATGGAAATCTATTAATTTAATTGCTTTCAATTAACATATTTAAATTACAATATATTTATTAATCCCGAATCTTTAGTATATTACTAAAGGTTCTTTTTTCATATATGGAAAGCTGGTCAGTTTAGCATTCCTGTAGTTAGTAATTTTTCAGTTTTGAAAAAAATGGGGCACCTCATTTCCGGATTGATAAATATAGTTCTTATACTTTATAGATGGCAGTATCCTTCGTGTGGAATTCCTCAAAATGGTGTCCGTAAGAAAGGCTGGGACGATTAACTATGGAATGTATGGAGTGATTATATAAAAAAATTAATATTTATATGAGATAATTTTCGGGTTTGTTTCCCCAGGAAATAATCGTCTTTATTGTCAAGTTTTCTATAATTACCTAAATTAAACGCAATTTACTTCACAAGAGCGGAGTAGTTGGGTTTCGTTACTATTTAATTCCAATCACTAATCTAGTTCCTACAGCTTCAGTAATAATGGATGTCAGATTATTAATTTTGAGATTACGTTCGGTAAATAAAAGCCTAATCGCTTCCACTGAAGAAATTGGAATTCCCCTAATAATTAACTATCAAAGAATCGTTAAAATTAACGAAACGGCGAAGACGCTTAATTGTTTCATTAAACTTTAAAGTGGTAAATAGATAGTATCAAACTAGCAGGGAGGTATTAAAATGAGAGTTCTGGTAATAGGAACAGAGGACATGACCGGAGAGCACGTTGTAAAACAGCTGGCAGACAGGCACCATAACCCGGTAGCACTGGTAGGAGCAGAAAATAAAGTTGAGGAAATGGTTAAACTTGGGGCACGAGATGTAGTTTCTTTGGAAAAAAGGGATTTTTCCAGTGCCTTTTCGGGCTGTGAAGCTGTGATCTACCTGAGTGGCGCCAGTCCCCGGACTGGGGAGGGCAAACCAATACTGGTTGACCATCAGTCAGTAATAGACTCAGTTGAGGCTGCTAAGAAACATGGGGTGAAGCGCTTTGTTCTGATGAACACCATGCGAGCAAAAGAAATGGAGAGCAAGAATTCTAGTACAAACGATGTCAAGTACCACTCAGAAGAGCTACTAAAACAGGAAAAGCTTACATATACGGTCATACGGACAAGTATGCCTGTGGATAAGCCGGGAATAGGTAAAGTTGAAGCTGGACCATCAATTGTGAATGACAAAGGCGAGATACCAAAAGAGGATATTGCTTCTGTATTGGTCAAAGCGCTGGATACTGAAGCAGTATTTAATAAAACGTTCCATGTAACTTCTGGCGAAATTCTGATTGATGAAGCACTCCAAAGATTATAGATAACTCGAGTAACTTGTACAAAAATAAGAAGCAAAGGGTGATAAAATGTCCAAGTTAAAAAATTACCTTCCTACAGTTTTAAAAGGATCTGCGGTTTTAGGGACAGTTGCGGCCGCAGCGTACTTTTACCGAAAGGATGATACACAAAAACAACATTCAATCCTGAGGAATTTCCCCCTAATCGGCAGAATTAGATACATGACAGAGCAAATAGGACCTGAACTTAGGCAGTATTTATTTGAAAATAATAATGAAGGCACCCCTTTCTCAAGAAAGGAATTCGAGGATGTTGTAAAAGCAGGAAAATATAAGGAGCGTTTAATCGGATTTGGATCGGAACGTGATTTCAATGAGGCTGGATACTATATTCGAAATAGTATGTTTCCCAATCTCCGGGAAGAATTGAGAATAGATAATAGCCAAAAAATCAATACAAAGGTATATGAAGTAGATGAGGAAGGTCTATTGACCAGAAAGGAGAAGCGCGAAGATAGACAAATAGAACCCTACTTTTTACGAGACGAGGATGCTGTCATAATCGGAGGGGATACATGCCGGAATCCCTTTAAATTAAAGGGGCTCGTAGGACAATCTGCAATGAGCTACGGAGCACTCGGTGAGAATGCCATCACTGCACTGTCGAGAGGATTAGGGCTTGCAGGAGGAACATGGATGAATACTGGTGAAGGTGGTCTTTCCAAATACCATCTCTCCGGAAATCCCGACATCATGATGCAAATCGGTCCGGGACTGTTTGGAGTAAGGACACCAGGTGGGGAGTTCTCCTGGGAAGAATTCAAGAAGAAAAGTGAAATCGAGCAAGTAAAGGCATTTGAAATTAAGCTGGCACAAGGTGCCAAAATCAGAGGTGGGCATATTGAAGGACAAAAGGTGACAGAAGAAATTGCCCAAATCCGCCTGGTAGAACCTGGCCAAACGATCAATAGCCCTAATCGGTTCTATGAATTCAAGAATTTTAATGAATTGTTCGAATTTGTGGAAAGAATGAGGGATGTAGGCGGAAAGCCTATCGGTATCAAAATTGTTGTGGGGGATCTTGATGCACTTGAGGAAATGACGAAAACCATGAGAGATACAGGTAAAGGGCCGGATTTTATCACGGTGGATGGCGGGGAAGGCGGAACTGGTGCAACCTATCAGGAGCTTGCAGATGCAGTCGGACTCCCAATTATGTCAGCCTTGCCACTTGTAGATGAGATGTTAAAAAAATATGGTGTACGAAACCGGGTCAAGCTGATTGCATCAGGCAAGCTGACTTCTCCAGATAAAGTGGCGGTCGCTTTAGCAATGGGGGCAGATTTAGTCAATATAGCCCGCGGTTTTATGATTAGCGTTGGCTGCATCATGGCTGAAATCTGCCATACAAATCATTGCCCTGCAGGAGTAGCCACAACTGATTCAAAGTTGCAGGAAGGTCTGGTTATTGAGGAAAAACAATACCGAGTCGCCAATTACGTGATTTCCCTCCGCGAGGGGCTATTTAACCTTGCAGCTGCCGCAGGTATAGATACTCCGACCAAATTTGAACGAAAACACATCGTTCACAAGGATGAGTGGGGAAGAGTTTCCCCTGTCCGGGACATCACCCTCACTCCCGAAAAAGTGGAGAAGTTAAGAAATAAGGAAAAAGTGGAGAAATAGCTTGGCGGGATTTTTATTTTTATTCTATAGAAGAAACTCGTCAAAAAGGTAAGCCTTTGCTCAATGCAGCAAAGGCTATTTAAGTGCGTCCGGCATTGGTGCAATGTATAGGGGGGAGCAAGTCTCGAATCATGAAGTCAGTAGTAATGATTAGCTTAACGGATGGGTGTCTGAGTATTCAAATAAAATAGAGGTGAAAGTTAAAAATATCTAAGTTTCAAGGAAGGATTGTTTACAAATGGAAAATGAGCTCGTCTAGTTTCATCTTCTGAGACCCGTGAGATAGTAAAAGTAACAGAAAGACCAGAAGTCATTTTAGCGGGGGGACTTCCAGGTTCAGAGCTGTTTCCTGTAGAAGCGCTTAAAGTTGGTGCAATATTGTATTGAATGAAGAGGGAGCCGCATTTCTTCAATATATATGTGCGTGTGAATGACCCCGTGAACTATACCCGTTGATTTGGATGGGGCAAAAGGAGAGAGCCGAATCAGGCATCAAGATTAATCTTAACCCTAGGGTGAAGTTGCTTTACGACTTTAAGAATATAAGTATATGGATGTTTCCCGCAAGCTTCCGAAAGGTAACTGGCAGGAAGTCATCCGATTGGCAGGACAGAAAGTGGGCTGGAAAGTCTTAACCGATTTTTATTTCAGGTTAGAATTGAATTAAAAAATGGAATGTTACTTTTTCAAATACAGGGGTCTTTATTAGTTACGAAAAATAAACAACCAAGGGAGAAATCTAATTGGTTGTTTATTTTTTATTTGGCTCCTTTCGCAAAGATTGTTGTTTTTAAACGAAACTATTTAAGGTTGATTGGAGCGGAAGTGCGAGTCTCCTGCGGGTGCAGCGGGACAGGTGAGACCCCACAGGCGTTTACGCCGAGGAGGCTCACCGCCCGCCCCGCGGAAAGCGAGCATCTGGAGGGGAAATCAACCACACCGCACTACTTGGTAAATAGCAACAAAGTATGCGAAAACAGCCTTAATTTTTTAGTAGCTTCCTTGGCCGATATAACCTTTTGTACAAACTTTCTGTCATTTTTGTACCCTATTCTGTCCAAGGTGAATGCAAAATACATTCACAGAAATTTTTATTTTTATATTCCGGTCTAAAATATTCAATAATATCTTCCTTCATATTGCCAAAAGTAGTTTCTGGCTTATGCTTAAAGCCCTCATAAAACGCTGGAATAATGTCTTTTTTGAAATTGTTACGTGGGAAAGCCTTTATAATTTCTTCACGTAAGTCGTCAGGGAATTGTTCAAAGCCATCTCCCATCACATCTAAACCAACACCTGAAAAGAGTAGTGCCACTTCAGCTTCCTTATGTTCTGCAACGCCAGGTGTCGTATGTAATGCAATAGCATCCCATACAAGACGAATCGACTCATCTGGAATTTGATACTGCTGTAAAAAGCTCCTCGCAGCATTTGCACCGTCTACTTCAAATCGTAAATCTGGACTGCTGAACTTTTTTGTTAAACCTAAATCATGGAATAATGAACTAACATATAGCAACTCTAAATCATGATTCTGCTTCGTCTTTTTTCCGTTGACTGCACCAAATAAAAATACACGATTTGAATGATTCCACAACAAGTCGTCCCCATGCTCGCGTAAAAGATCTGCTGCTTCTTTAGCCAATTGAGAATCTGGAATTTTAATACCTGCTACTTCTTGAAACATAATTGAAAATCCCCTTTACAATTTGATTATGAACTTGTTTTCATTGTAAAGAGGAATTTATCATTTATCTATCCATTCATTTCTATGATAATAATAGATAAAAACTATAATATAGAACTTTTTAAAGAAGCTATCTCATCTTTTTCTGTATGAAAACGCAGCCTTTCGATTTCACATAATAATAACTCGATATACTTACGTGCCGCATAATTGATAAAACGATTCTTTTTCATCACGAGATAGACAGATCTAGTCAAAGTTGGTTTTTCAATACGTTGGAAAAATAAATCCTCTGTATCATAAAATTCATATAATGTACGCGAAACAAAACTGCGGCCAACCCCATTTCGAACGAGCTTCAAGATAGATTCAATGCTAGACGTTTCGACGATGGGTTCTAACTGCCTGCCAACCTCATGACTCGTTTTATCAAGTATTTTTCTGCATTGATGGATATTTGGAAATAAAATAAGCGGACTGTCTAAAACATCGGAAAATGAAGCCTTCTGCTCTCCAGTACTTTGATTACTAATCAGGTAAAATTCTTCATCATACAACTTCGTCACCATCAACATATCATCACGATTGAATTCAAAACCAATACCAAAATCTGCTTGATTCTCTAAAACAGCCTTTTCCACTTGATCAGTACTTTGAACAAACACTTTTATGTTTGGATATAATTGGTTGAATTTAATACACAAAGTGGATACCAAATCAGTTATTTCTCCTGGTAACACGGCAATTTTCAATTCCCCGATTTCTACTTTTGTAAGTGCTCTAATTTGAGAAGATATACTTTGTAAGGAATTTTGAATATTCAATGCTTCTTGTTGTACGATTTCCCCCACCTTAGTAAGTTCAATCTTCTTACCAATACGGTTGAATAGTGCATAGCCCACATCTTGTTCAAGCATTTTAATTTGATGGCTTAAAGTTGGTTGCGAAATTCCTAATTTTTCAGCTGCTTTTGTAAAATGCAGTTCTTTACTGACCATTAAGAAATATTCTAAATGTCTTATTTCGATACTATTTCAATCCTTTCTAATGAAAATAATTAAATCTGTATGCTTCCAATAAAATAATCTAGTTATTAAGTTACTTTATTTGAAGGGATTATTCCATAATTTGGCCCGATTGCTGGATATAATTAAAAAACACCATTAGGCTATTTGTTATTTTGGTTCATAAATACCTCTCTATGATTTGGATAACGGGCCTGGTTAAACAGAAATCATGTCTAATTACTGATTAAAATTGAAGTCGTAATTAATTCACTAAATGAAAGTTTATATACTCAAAATAATAGGTCATCATTATATGAAAATTGTAATCATTATTGACATGTACAATTAATAATAATTGTACCTTTTTAGATGTCAGTTTACATAATAGAATATTTCCTATAATACTTAAAATTTGAGATAGTCGAAAATTGAAAAGACTTTATAAGGAGGAGCTAAATCATGTATATACCTAAACATTTTCAACTCAAGGATGAAGAAATAATTTATGATTTTATCGAAAAGTACAGCTTTGCCACTTTATTTTCTCAACACAATGGAGAACCATACGCTACCCATCTTCCACTCACATTAAATAAAGGTGAAAGTGCATTATATGGTCATTTTGCCCGTCCAAACGAACAATGGAAGGATATAGAATACCAAAAAGTTCTTGCGGTTTTCCAAGGTCCTCACTCTTATATATCTCCTTCTTGGTATGAAACAACGATGGCAGTTCCTACTTGGAATTATGTCTCTATCCATTTATATGGAAAGATGGAGATTGTCGAAGATCAAAAAGTCATATTCGATTCCCTGAATGATATGGTAAAAAAATATGAAAGTCCAGATAGCCCATACAATTTAATTGATGTGGATTCCAGATTTATCGAAGGAATGAGTAAAGGGATTGTAGCATTTAAAATAAAAATCACAAAAATTGAAGCGAAAGCAAAATTAAGTCAAAATCACCCTGTGGAACGGCAAGAATTAATTATTAAGAATCTAGAAAACACTTCTCAACAAGATAATATACAAGTAGCGTCTCTTATGAAGAAGAATCTACAAAAATAAAAGTTATTCGACATTGTCTTGTTCAACTGATGTGGTAGATTTGTTAAAAAATTAAGCCTAATTTCAGATCGAAATTAGGCTTAATTTTTGATCTACAGCTGCCACTTAATTTCATCGCAATTAAAAATTAAGGGACCTATGAAGATTATTTATCGGTGCAGCACCAAACATTCAAATAAAACAGCTACAATTCATTCTTTCAAAGAATGGTGGAGTTATTCTTTGAACCATGCCTTCTTTAAGAGTTTCACACCCACATCGATTTCATTGGAAGAAAGATTATTGAAACCTAGTTTAACCATTGGTCCGTCGGTGTTATATTTAATGAAGTAGAGGGACGTAGGATACACAGTAACTCCATGTGAGGAAGCTTGTTGAATTAACCATTCTTCTGTATGCTTCAGATGTACTTTKACTAATACGTACAAACCAGATTGTTCACCAATAATGGATATATTTTGACCGAATTGCTCTTTTAAAGCGGATACTAAGTGCTGCATTTTTCTTTTATAAACAAGGCGCATGCGTTTAATATGTCTACTCCATTCTCCCTCTTCCATAAATTTAGCCATTGTAAGCTGGCTAAGCAGGGAGGTAGTAGCTTCAAAATGAAGAAACTGATTTTTATAACGATTTAAAAGTGGCTGTGGCAAGACCATATAACTTAAACGAATTCCTGGAAGAAAGGACTTCGAGAAATTCCCTAAATAAATGACTCTTGCTGAATCAATGGAGGCAAGAGCAGGAAATGGTTTTTGTGTATAGCGAAATTCACTATCATAATCGTCTTCGATAATATATCCACGCATCTTGTTAACCCAATGAATAATCATTTGCCGTTGTTGAATAGACATGCTTACTCCAATTGGACTTTGATGGGAAGGGGTTACATAGATTAATCGTGATTTCATTTGATCTAATTTTGAAAGTTCAGCACCTGTTTCATAAACCGGCAAAGTTTCAAACATAAAACGATGGAATTGAAAAGCTTCCCTGGCACCGTCGTAACCAGGGTCTTCAACTATAATACTCTGGAATTCATCCTTCAGTATATGTCCCAGGTAAACAAGCATTTGTTGGGTACTGCTTCCGATAATAATTGCATTTGCATTTGTTTTCACTCCGCGTGATTGGAATAAATATGTGGAGATTTGTTCGCGCAGGCATTCTTCCCCAAATGGTTCCCCGTATCGAAAGCTATCCTGTAATGTTAATACTTGATTAGCCATTCTCCTCCAAATTTTCAGTGGGAAATGTGTTTGATCAACGGCATCTGCCCTGAAATTAACTTCCGGAGGTCTCTTGGACCCAGTCTGCTTTTTAACATAAGAGATTAAGGGTTCCTGAAATATACGGGGTTCTAACTCGTTTGCAAAATATCCTTTTCTGCCCTCTCCACGAATATACCCTTCAGCAACAAGTTGTTCATATGCCAGTAAAGTTGTATTGCGGCTTACATGTAATGAATCTGCAAGTTGACGAATGGAGGGTAATTGCTCATTTGCCAAAATGTCTCCTTGTTCAATATATGATTTGAATTTCTCATAGATTTGTTTGTATTTTGGGGCGTTATCATTGAACGTAAAAATGGTATTATTCATTTGCATTCCCTCTGACATGTATATTTGTTTAATATTGTACCTTTTTTTATGTCAACTTGTATAATAATATTTTTTTATCGGATATTTATTTTGAAAATTCAAATACAAGTTGAAAGGAAGATTATTGTGTACATTCCTAAGCAATATCGTATGAAAAATGAAGAAGCAGTTCAAATTATGAAGTCTAACCCGTTTGCCTTATTGATTACCGTTAAAGAACATCGTCCCTTGGCTACTCATATTCCTTTGGAAATTCGCGAAGATGAAGGGAAAATCTATGCGACTGGGCATATTGCATACGGAAACATGCAGAAAAAGACTTTAGACAATAATAGTGATGTGTTACTGATTTTTCAAGGGCAGCACGCTTACATTTCATCAAGTTGGTATCAGTGCGAAGAGGTTCCAACATGGGACTATCTAGCTGTACATGCGTATGGATCAGCGCGTTTAATCACTGAAGACGAGCTGATTTTCTCCTTGGATACTATGCTTAATCATTATGAGGGTCACCGAGAAAATGGCCGGACCTGGGAAACGTTTGATCCAGAGTTGCTTAAGAGTGAAATGAAAGGAATAGTGGGCTTTGAAATTGAAATCACATCTATTCAAGCTGCAGCCAAAATGAGTCAAAATCGCAATGACACCGATTACAGAGCGATTATTACAGAGCTTGAAAAATCAAATGAACAAGGGGAAATTCAGGTTGCGCAATGGATGCGAGAGCAAAGGAAAGGGTCAATTGAATGATTGGCATATTACTAGGGTTTGCTATGGCACCCCTAAAAAAAGCAAAAATGGTGTTTATCATTTAGGTAAGTCAAAACCATTCCTTATAGACAAGAGCTCATTATAAAACAGTTGGAACATATTCCTTTTCTAAATGAGCAACAAATCGCCTCCTTGATGAAAACGAACCTTAAAAAAGTGTAACTTTCACCATAAAGGAGGAGCCCAATAAATTTTGTGCCAAAATACAATAAGGAGTTGCTTTTTATGGAGTTTTCTAATATTTGGCTATTTGTAATTGCTGCTGCTACATTGTTAATAATACCTGGACCGGCTGTGTTGTATATTATGGCAAGAAGTATAGACCAAGGGAAGAAAGCGGGCATAGTATCAGTTCTTGGTGTATCACTTGGCGGTTCTGTTCACGTTTTAGCTGGAGCGGTTGGAGTTTCAGCGATCCTTATGACATCAGCAACAGCCTTTAATATCGTTAAATACTTGGGTGCTGCTTATCTTATCTATCTGGGGTGCAGGACTTTATTTTCTACATCTGATCGAACGACTTCAGAAATTCCAAAARCCCCTAGCAAAAAGTTAGTAAAGATATTTTACGAATCTGCGCTCGTGGAAGTAATGAATCCTAAGACAGCACTCTTTTTTTTAGCCTTCTTTCCGCAATTCATATCACCTTCGGCAGTATCAGTCACCATACAATTTTTACTTTTAGGAATTATATTTATTATCCTAGCTTTTATTAGTGATGGTCTGTATGCAGTACTCGCAGCAAGTATTAGAAAGCGGATTCTGGGTAGTGAAGTGAATTCTAGGTTGCAGAATCGGATAACTGGTTATTTATATATTGTTCTAGGGGTATTCTCCGTCTTTGCGAGCCCCTCCAAAACATAAGAGTGTGTGATGGAGTTTATTGGTAATGATTCAAGAAAAGATGGCTGAAGTAATGAAAACAGATAGAACTACAGTAGCCAGCGCAATAAAAAAGTTAGAAATGAATGAATTTTAAAACAAGAGTAGGTGAAAAGGAGAACAGAAAAAAACTATTCCAAAAAGTAAAAGGAACAGAAATATATAAGCAGATATCGTTGTGGTGGATAGGCCCATTATTGGACACTTTTAGATTTGGTTTTATTGATTCTATCTTGGGTTGCGGAAGAGGAACAGGATTATTTTTACCAAACGGTCTTCGAAGAGTTTAAAAAGTGTTTGTACAAGGGTTAAGAAGGAGGAATGACTGCAGTTAAAGCCATTGAGGAATTAGACCTGAAAAAACAACATGTATAAGTTGGGTAAAAAAGTTAGATTTTAGGTGTGTTCTTTCATTAGCGACATGTATTTAAAAAATGACTAACGATTCAAGTCGTTAGTCATCAACTTCCATATCACACCGATTACGGAAGATGGAAACGATATAAAAGAAGCTGCAAAAAAAAATGATATATCAGTTACTTTACAAAGAAAAATATCTAGCTTGTGTCACTTCGCCCTTTTTATTCACGGGCATTATTATCAAGAATCATCTTCACTGCTTCACTAACCGTCTCAACGACATATGCTGCTTCTTTTTTGACATCTTCATGGGCATGTGACATCGCAAAGCTATTTGGTGTTAGTTTAAACATAGGGATGTCATTAAAAGAATCCCCTATGCATGCGATTTCTTCGGGCTTGAGTTGCAAATGTTTTAAAAGGATTAATAAGGCATTTCCTTTACTGATGTTTTTCGGCATAATGTCAAGACAGCCTTCTTCAGAAACGAAAGTATCCACATCTTCGTGAAAAACATCTTGAATTGCTTGCTGCATTTCCGATATTACCTCATGATGGCCCAATACCGTAATTTTAGATGGGGCAAGAGATTTGCCAATTGCCTTTACCATGTCGCCTTCCTCCTTAATCGGAAAGAAAAAGCGTTCCTCGATTTTCCTAATGACATCATCTATTTGTGCCACAAAGTTGGTGTTATCGGAACAAATGATTGTGATGTTTCGATCTGAACAAGTCGATTCATAAAGCCTTTTTGCAAGCTCGTGTTCAAACGTTTGCGAATGAAGAGAAACGTGTTCATTGGTTATGACAAACGCTCCGTTTTGGCTCACGCGGTGGTACTGGTCTCCAATGACCTTAGCCACTTCCATAATTTCGTTGTCCATTCTTCCTGAGGCAAGACAGATGTCTACATCATGTGCCCGTAATTTTTTCATTGCCTTAACGTCCTGCGGAGCCACTTGATTCTTTTTATCAATTAACGTTCCATCTAAATCACTTACTAACATTTTAATCATCCTTAAACTCCTCTCGTTGAAAAACAATTCAAATTGGTCAATGTCTTTAAATTCATCAGCTGGAAAATAATCAGTTATTATCCAACTCTCTCCCACTGATAGAAAGTTTTTATTCTGTATCTGTAACTAATACTTCCACACCCTGTTTTTCTATGAATTTATATAAATTATTGGGCATTGAATGATTGGTAATAATGGTATCAATGGATTCAAATGTTAAAGCTCTGTAATTCTGTCGATGATTGTGTTTTGTATGGTCTATCAATAAAAAAACTTGATCAGCATGCTTTATCAATTCCCTCTTATAGTGAATATCTTCTTCAGATCCATAATAAATGCCGTCTTCCGTAATACCTGCCGCTCCAATAAATACCTTATTGAAATGGTAATCTTTTAGTTTTTCGATGGAGGAAAATCCTGTGACATGTCGAGTTGATTTATTTAAAACTCCTCCCAAAAAGTGTATGGTTGTATCTTCCGATTGAGCCAATTCATAAGCACTATCAATTGAATTGGTTACAATGGTCACTTGTTTCGCTTTTAAGAATTCAGCTATAAAATTGACTGTGGTTGAAACATCTAAATAAATCATTTCATTATCCGTTATCATACTTGCAGCTTTTTTTCCAATTAATTTCTTTGTTTCTGATTCGGTGTTTGATCGATAGCGATAATCATCTATTTTTTTATGAAATGATTGTAATGCAACTCCACCATGAGTTCTAACTACCATTTCTTGCTTTGTAAGCTCCACTATATCCCTTCTTGCAGTATCACGAGAAATATCAAATGATTCACACATCTGTTTGATGTTCATTGTTTTATAAGTTTCTAAATAGTTAAGGATTCTTATCAATCGTTCTTCTTGATTCATTTTCAACCTCCTTAACATAACCATAAGTCATTTTAAGTAAAAAATAAAGTGGTTATAAGTAAAAAATCTAAAAATATACTCATCATAAGTCATTTTAAGTCAATAGTATAGATTGCTAGTATAACTTTTCGGGCACATCGTAGTTAACAAACACGCATTTCAAAGTACGAAGCCGGATTAAAATCTCTCTATAAATAAGGAATTTTTATTAAACGTTTCGTAAAGACTGGCTAGTAGAAGAGAGCCGTTTGAAATTCCAGCGGATTTCAAAGAATGGTCAAACCAAGGTGGCAACGTTTTGATACTATTGATAGATATCGAAATTCATTCACCAATGAGACTATGCCGATAAGGAAAAATTGAAGATCTTGAGAAAGTGGAGTGGAACGTAGCCGTGGACGGTCTTGGTAAAGCGGAGGCCCAAAGGCACAAGGTACGACTGAAGCGGAAATTATCTGTTAAAAGGGGTAGCCAGAGGCAGTAGTCACAGAAGATCGCTGAAGCCTTTGAACAGTTTGGGCAGGCTGCCGTAATGGACTTGATTTTGAAAATGCTGCCGGCATATATGCAAAACAAGTGGCAAGCAAGCCCGCTTAGTAATATAGACAAGATCACTGTAGTGGATACAGGCGGAAGCGGTGCAAATGGAGGGGCTAATTAAGTGATTGGGTATGCAACGGATTTAATGGCATCCTTGCAGGATTCATTAAAGGCATCTCCTGGAATTGATGTCAAAAACCTGCTTGAGAATTTCTCAGAAAAACTAAATTTACCTTTTGCCACCATCAGCCAGGAGAATGTCGAAGCGAGCATGAATAGGGAAGCGAGCAAAGAAAAAATAGCAGGGGGGAATAAAATGAAGAAAGGTAAGGGCACTTATATGCTCTTACCCTTTTTGAATAGTGCTCGTTTAAAAAAGGTGGGATCAATTTATCAGACCTTTTATACTTAACAAATATGTTCGTCATATTCGGTTTCCAAGTAACAGCATCCTTAGTTTGTGGGGGATAATAACGAATTTAAAGTGAATTATTTGTTTTGGTATTAGTTTTTTTTGTGCAACGGGTAGTTGCACATTTGCGGGAAACTGAAAGATACGATTGGATAACAGTCTAATATCAGTAATAAAGGGAGCTTGTTTAAAAACAAGCTCCCACTTACAATAAATTATTGGTTCTACAAGGTTGTATTATTTTTTTATTCCAAGAAATCCTCGGTCGAAATTACATTGGCATACATACCGTTAAGTGCGCTGACAAAGGCATAATGGACCTGTTCAGCTGGAACGACCTTATCTTGATAAGATAAGTCCCTTGTCGCACATGCATCTTCAATAAGAGTAGTTTCAAAGCCTAAATCCACTGCAGCTCTGACTGTGGCATCAATGCACATATGCGTCATCATACCTACAATCACTAGCTTTGTTACTCCTTTTTCTTTTAATTTGCTTTCTAATTCAGTCTGTAAAAAGCTGTTGGGGAAATGTTTTATAATAATGCTTTCGTGTTCTAATGGTAGAACAGCTTCATTCAGTTTAACTCCATCCGTATTCGGAAGAAAAAAGCCTAACCCAGGATCACTAGCGATATGCTGGACATGAAAAATACTATCTTTGTTATTCTGCCTAAACCATTCAAGAACTTTAGCAGTATTAGCGGCTGCTTTTTCAGGGTTGCTTAATTCCATCTTTCCATTTGGAAAATAGTCATTTTGAATATCGACAATGATTAAAGCTGTGCTCATTTTTTCCACCTCTTTAAAAAATTTTAGTACAATATAATGATAAATGATATATTGATTTCTATCGATACTTTGATGAAACACTTTTATATCAAAGCATTTCATGGTGAAAGGAATTTATTATGGAACTTGATAACATTGATTTTCAAATCCTTCGGTTATTATCCGAAAATTCACGTATTCAGTGGAAAGACTTAGGTGAACAAATTCATATGACGGGACAAGCAGTAGGAAATCGGATTAAAAAACTTGAGGAAAATGGAGTAATTAAAGCCTACTCACTAATAGTCGATGAAATGAAATTAGGACTTTCTTATACAGCATTTGTCATTATTTATATGGAAACAGCAAACCATGATTCGTTTATACGGTTTATTAATGATAGAAATGAGATAGTTGAAGCTCACCGAGTATCGGGAGAAGGTTGTTACCATTTAAAAATAAAAGTTAACTCTCAAGAACTATTGAATCTTTTTCTTAATAAAATTCTCGATTATGGGAACTATTCGTTAAATCTATCAATACAAGAAATTAAGCAACATAATCCGTTGACTGCCACAATTTAATAAATATATTTTTTTTAAAAGAAGATACTGTATTCCCAATCATCATGAATCGTTCCAGGTATGGGGATGTTCGACTGGGACAGTAGAAGTGGGAATAGTCTTTTTTAATATCATAGATTCGAAGGGAAAAGTAAAACGTTAGATGATTATGAGCTTGCTGATGTTGGTGTTGGAATTTGTTTACGTTAGTTACCGTAGTAGCAGGGTCTGCTTTCTTATTATTCCCTTAATCGTGAGGGATGTGGGTAAAAGCGGGAATCCGTCAGCAAAGAGGTGGCAAAGAGATATGGTGTAGACTTAAACAAGAGGGTAGATTGTTAACGAAGATGGTCCATGAACTTAATCTAACATGAAACCATACCCGAAGGTGGAAGTTAATTAATTTATCGAAGAAATATGGACAAATTACTGTTCTTATAAGCTGGTTACACACACTTTGTTTTTTACTAGGTTATCAAGTGAATGGATTGTACCTGTTCCATTTTGTTCATCTACGTGCTCAATGTAGTACTTTCCTGGTTGCAGGTTACGTTAGCCATAAGCAATTTCTTCTGCTCGTTTAGCTACCCCATTTGGTTTGCAACAGTTTTACTATTTGTTCCAATTTCCTTAGATATGATGTTTTATTAAAAATTACTGAACTAATGGGTCTTGCTTTAAAAAGGGAGGTTGCTGTGGCAGCCTTTTATGGAACAAAACGGGTTCAGCTTTTAAAAAAATAGGGCTCCTCAGTGAGATATGGGTAAGACACCACACTAACTCAAGACCCTATGAGGAACCCTAATATGAAGTTTAAAATGCAAGATAAACAAAATCAACTAAACGATGGAATTTCCATTGGAGTGGATATTGCCCAACAATTACATGTGCTAGAGCAGTGAATTCCCGTGGAATTGTAATCGTAGACCCATTTGCATTTGAAAATAATGAAGATGGATTTGTTGGTTTAATAAAATGGATGGAGGCAGCCATTGTGGGAGTGGAGCCTATAGTCATCACACACTAAGGTTATTGTATGTCTAACTCTTTGACAGTTTCGCCTTCAATTAACACTGGCTGATAATAGGTTTCGTTTGGTAAATCCTTCTTTCCTTGTAATTTCTTAATGACCCAATCAGCTGCATCATGTCCCATTTGTTCTTGTGGGTGTGTTAATGTCGTTAGTTTGATATTGGCATTTTTCGCAATATAGGAATTGTCCTGGCCAATAATTGATAATTGTTCGGGAATAGAAATATCGAGTTGTCTGCATACATTTACTACTTCCAACCCTACCTCGTCGTTATAACAAACAATGGCAGTCAACACGTCTCTATTTTCATTTAGGAACTCTTTCAAGTTCGTGTATAGGTCTAGCTTCGTTTCTGTAGTATACGAAAGCAATTGTTCTGGTTGAAAGCGTAATTTGGCTTCTCCAAGTGCTTTTATATACCCCTTCATTCGATACTTTCCTTGTAAGTCATCCATTTTAGCAATGAGTCCGATTTGGGTGTGTCCTTTCGAAATCAATTCTTTTGTTGCGAGGTAGCTTGACTGCACATCATCCAGGCAAAAGAAAGGAACCTCTAATTCTTCATAATAAGCGTTGATCATGATGAATGGAACCTCTTGTTCCTTAAATGATAGGTAG
>NZ_JBFUIQ010000053.1:0-26047 GCF_056401795.1 Peribacillus sp. P4_D6 | reverse complement strand
GCCATGCTGGGTATAAAGATTGGTTCATTCAGGAATTCAAACGCGGTGGATTCACAATCGAACTGGGAAAGGGCATCAATCCGCTTCCGCTATCCCATTTGCCTGGTATATATGAAGATTCCGTCAAGATTTTGATGGCAGGACTATATATGTGATGCATTCCCCCTAAGGAATATACTTCCAAAAAAATATAAGATCATTATCCGCCACATTTTCTCTTTTTTACTTTATAATGAAAGGGAGTAAGGACTCGATTGGTTAATCCTTACTCTCTTTCTAATGTCTCGCTCACATATGCCAGGCGTTTTAGTTTTGAAGTGGGAGGTGTGTGGAGATTAAAGTATCCAAAGCAGCACTTTGTATGCGGCTTTCCATTTGTAAGATGTTGTGTTTCGTCCCATTATTTATCTCCACTATCCTTCTTATCTCGGCTTGTGAGCCTTCCAAGGACCTTAGTAAACCCGTAAATGATACGGAAAAAGAACACTCCCAATCTAACCTGGAAACTTCAGTAAGCAATTTAAAGGTCCCGACCGCAGAAACGGAAAAAGTCGAAGCCATTTTTGGATGGCTGGATTCGAAAACCATTTTATATTCTGTGAAGCGGGAAGGTAATGAATTATCCCAGTTGATGGCATGGAATTTGGAAACGAATGAAACTTCCGTTTTCTATCAGCCGGCTTTTGCGTTTTCTGAAGTATCGATCAGTCCGTCTGGTACGCATATTTTGTTGTCGTCCTTTACCTCTTCGGATAAAGCATCAATCACAATACTCGATAAAACGGGGAATCCACTGTATTCCGTGGCAATCCCAGCCTATGAATTAGCTTATGAGTGGAATTCATTTAAAGATGGCCGGTTGTTTGTATCGAGCTTTTATGAAGATTGGACATACAGCAGTTATGTATTGAATCCAGATGAACAAACTATGGAAACCCTGGACTTTCCACAGCCCTTTGCTCAATGGGCAAGTGAAAATGACTTGATGTTTTTGGATTGGGACAAAGAAGAACCTGCTTTGACGGCTCCCCTAGAAAGAAAAGCGCTGCATGGGGATGGGGCAGACAGCCTTATGCTCGATGTCATTTACTTTAAAAAAGTGAAGCAAGCGCTGATGACGATTCAAGTGGAGACAGAAAAACAAGATCGGGGTACATATGCATTTTATGATCCAACAAACAAGCCGATCCACTCTTTTTCCGTGCCACTATTGAAAAGCTTTTCAGATTGGGTCATTCCATCCTATGATTTCATTGAAAAAAACAAGGAATTCATAACGTTTATTCCTAATGAATCAAAAGATGCTGACCAATATGAGGGAAGGTTTACCTTAACTAAATTTAATTGGGAAAAAGGCACACAAGAAGAATTGATGAAGGACATGGAAAATGAACCATTAAGCTGTTCGCTTGATGGCAACTTCTGCTTATATGGATATCAATTTGAGAAAATCATTGATATGAAAACCCATCAAATACAAAGATTGTTCAAACAAACATGATAACCTAAAACAAAAGCTCGCCGGATGGCGAGCTTTTTTCTTCAATGGGCAACAGGAAAACCGCTGTTGATGACAGTCATGACAGTGAACCAGCCAAACACGACCGCACTGCCGGCTGCAAAAATGAATCCTAAGAAGTTTCTCTTTTTTAATGAGGTAAACACAGCTGCTACTCCTAATATAGCCACAAGTCCGAAAACAACCATTAATATCATGTCAAAACCCCCTTTTTTCATAATGAATACCTAATCCCTAATAATATACCCAGAGAATAAGGCAACTACCAAAAATATGTAGAAAAGATTGCATTTGTTAATATCTTAATATTTTTTCAATTATTTGTCGAGGCTTAATAGGTGACACTTCTATGACATGAGTAAACTGGATTAACATTAGCAGCTTAATTAGTGTAAGATAAAGATAGAAAATCATATTGGAGTTGATGGAAATGAAATGGACACAAATTCCTCTAGGCCCGCTGCAAACGAATTGTTATGTAGTTTCCGATGGACAGGATTGCATCATTTTCGATCCGGGTGAAGAGCCACAGAAAATTATACAGTACATACAAACAAAAAATTTAAAGCCTTTAGCGATTTTATTGACACATGCACATTTTGACCATATCGGTGCTCTGGATGCTATTCGGGATCATTATGGAATCCCTGCATATATTCATGAAAAAGAGGCCAAGTGGCTACTTGATCCAGCATTGAATGGTTCTCAAAACTGGTTCCCTGAAAATCCAATGCGAATGAAGCCTGCCGATCACATCTTGGCAAATGAGCAAGAGCTTACGATTGGAGGATTCACTTTCGAAGTATTCGAAACCCCTGGACACTCACCAGGGAGCGTTTCGTATTATGTGAAGGACGAACGTCTCCTCTTTTCTGGGGACGTCTTGTTCCAAGGAAGCGTTGGCAGAACCGATTTAATAGGCGGAAGCGAGTCAGTGCTCTTAAATAGCATTGAAACGAAGCTGCTGACACTTTCTGATGATGCTATCGTTTTTCCAGGTCATGGCCCTGTCACGACGATTCTGGATGAAAAGAATACTAATCCCTTTTTGAGATAATTACTTATACAGGTGCCGCTAYGGCACCTGTTTTTTTAAGTTCTTAATTATGTGAAAATATTGAAATGGGTCAATTCCGGAACTATACTGAATATAAAAAAACAGGGTCTACCCCAATGTGCATTTTTGAACCTCCTCTGTAGTACTATTATGAAATTCATTTAGTGGATGCACTGTTATAACTGCGAGATGAAAATTGAACATTTTGTGAACTTTAAATTTGTGTTCATGTATAAATGTCGTTAAAAAAACTTATTTACTATGTTAGGTGGAAAATCATGGAGACGGAGGCTGTTGTGTTGAAAAATCATTTAAAGGAATTGATTGCAGGAAGCCCGCAAAATAGAATCTCCTATAATGACTATATGGATGCTGTTTTATATACGCCAAAAATAGGCTACTATGCACGCGCAAAAGAGAAGATTGGCCCAAAAGGGGATTTTTATACGTCCGGCAATGTTGGGGATGCATTTGGGAGATCACTGGCGAGATGGTTCGTATATTTGATAAAAAGATGCGGAGTTTCACCAAGAATCATCGAGGTCGGCGCAGGGGACGGTAAACTGGCGTATGACATCCTCGTTTACATAAAAGAAACGGAACCGCAGATATGGGACTCTTTAACTTATGTTCTTGTGGATGGCAGTCCATTTCATAGAAAGATTCAGCACGAACGCTTAGGGATATTCAAACAGGCAGTTTCTGCTGCCAGTTTAGAAAAATGGACGAATGTAAATGGAATCGTCTTTTCAAACGAACTTTTCGACGCGTTGCCTGTGTATGTCATTGAAAAGTATAAAGGAGCCTTGGTAGAGGTATTCGTCACTGAAAAGGAAGGAGATTTCGTAGAAGAGAGAGAACCTTTGGACAACCCTGACATTCTTTCTTACCTTACTGAACGAAAAATCACCTTAAATGAAAAACAACGATACGAAGTTCCGCTAAACATGATCCGTGAATATGAGAAGATCGTTTCCTGTATCGAATCGGGTATTCTCCTTACAATTGATTATGGCTATACCGATAGGGAATGGAAGGAGCCTGCTCATCTTCAAGGGAGCTTGAGGGGCTATTATCGGCATCAAATGATTAAAGATGCACTTATGTATCCTGGTGATATGGATCTGACGACACATATCCATTTTGACACATTAATCGAGATTGGAAAAAGAAAGGATCTTTCCAATCGAGGGCTTTTTCTTCAAAATGAATTCTTGCTTAAAGCAGGGATACTAGAGGAATTGAAGGACCATCAAGGAACTGATCCATTCTCGAAAACGGCAAAGCGTAATCGGGCAATCCGGGGGCTGATCGTTCCTGGGGGATTTAGTGAACATTTCAAAGTGTTGCTTCAATCGAAGAATTTAGCAGATGATGTAAGGATTTTTCCTGAATGGTGACAAGTAAAAACCCATGAATCCAAATTCATGGGTTATGTAATATTGCTTGTTCTTAATGCGCAGCACCCGGAGTCATCATAAATACGCTCCAGTAGGAAAATCCTGCAAAGAAAACGGTAAGATAGGCGCCGAAAACATAGATATACATGCGCTCGGATAATTTCAAATAACTTAAAAGTACAAAAAAGATCGTTTGTGCAAAGAAAAGCAAAGACGTTTGATGCATATGGCCAAGATAAAAGAAAATGGCCATAATTCCTGTCCAAAATCCACATACTCTGAACATGCGTTCCATCCGAATCCCTCCTTATGTCTAGTCGTGTACATTCTAAATAATTATAAATGAAATTGTAAGGTAATGTAAAGGATGCCTTTTGTTTCTATGTGAGAACCGAAGCCTGGTATGAGCATGCTGCACAATTGGACATCATATTTTCTATTTCCACAATAGTGACATTCTCAAACAAGGCTTCGAACATACCTTTTAAAAATGAATTATGCATGGAGCAGATTGTTCCTGGCTCGACTTCAGTAACTTCCTTAAACGGGCAATTGAAGATACGGAAGGATATTTTATTTTCTTCTTCGCTTGCTTGTATTTCAGGAGATAACCCTGCAATGGTAGCCGCATTTTTAAGCATGTTGACTTTTTCCGCAAAAGCAAGCCGATCGATCGATGTCGAGTTCAGGGCTAGCTGCTGATTGATCAATTCCTCCCCGAATACTTTTCCCGTTTCATAAAGAGCCTGTTTTCCTTGTTCCCCTAATGTCATCATCGACTGGACGGCAATCTTTGCAAGCAGCTGATAGTTCCTATATGGAAAATGAAGCTGTATGACTTTGTCAGATAATCGATAAAGTCTGCTTGGGCGGCCGCCTTTCCCGGTCTTTCGGGAAATCGAGGTCAACATATCGATATCCTCAAGTTTTGACAAATGTAGACGGGCAACATTTGGATGGATGTTGAATGAATCGGCGATTTCCTGTACCGATACATCACCATGGTTGTTCACTATATGCTGATATATATAATATCTGGTGGGATCAGCTAACACGTTTGTTATTTTTAACGTTTGTTCCATTACACCCTCCTGCTATTCCATAGTTTACCTATGTCCATTATAATGCAGGCAGAAAAAAATGGAATAAGGGAAAGGGCAAACACTCTTTAGTTTAAAAAACGTTCACATTTAAAACGGTTTTATAAAGCAAATATGTATACATTAATTATACAAACGTTGTACAATAATTGTATAAACTATAAATGTATACAAAATGTGAACGGGGAGTGATTAGTATGGCACAGTTAACTTTCTTTTCGTATCCAAGCTGTACATCTTGCCGCAAAACAAAAAAATGGTTAAGCGCCAATCAAGTTTCCTTCGATGAGCGACATTTATTCAGAGAGACTCCAACTGTAGCAGAGTTAAAAAGAATTCTTGAATTGACATCGGAGGGACTTGATGAAGTCTTGGCGACAAGAAGTGAAGCTTACAAAGACTTACAAGTTAATATTGACGAAATGATGCTTTCTGATGTCATCCAATTATTAACAAAAGAACCGAAGTTATTAAGAAGGCCCATTCTCATAGACGGGGAAAAACTGGTGATTGGCCATAATGTAGATGCATTAAGAAATTTGGTTTCCCGGAGACTTGATTTGAAAATAAGCATGTGAGATGATTCTCGAAGTTTTTCGGGAATTTTTTTTGTTCTGAAGCAGGAATTTGTCGTGGATTGTCGAATCAATACAACAAGAAACATAGGAGGTGATGAATGAATTGATATCGATTGAAAAGACCGCAGAAAAAATACTAACCCGTGCCATCGTGGAATCGGCATCGGATATCCACATTTTTTTTCGCGGAGAGGGGCCTCACATCCAATTCAGGATAGACAATAAGCTTGTTCCCCAGGAAACATTATCATTCTTTGAAGCTGAAAGGCTGATCGCCCATTTGAAGTTCCTTGCCTCGATGGATATAGGGGAGAAAAGGAGGCCCCAGAGTGGTGCCATCACCATCAATTTGGCTAACCAGGTGGTCGGACTCCGCCTTTCCACTTTACCCACTGCCCATCTCGAAAGTTTGGTCATCCGCTTAATACCCCAACAGAATATCCTTCCTCTAGAACAGTTATCCTTATTTCCAAACACCGTTCAAAAATTGATTGCACTCCTGAAGCATTCCCATGGCATGCTCATATTTACCGGCCCGACCGGCAGTGGGAAAACCACGACACTATATTCCCTGCTTCACCACGCCCATGAGATGATCAATCGAAATATCATTACACTTGAAGATCCCATTGAAAATGTATCCGAAAAGGTACTGCAAGTCCAAATCAATGAAAAGGCGGGCATTACGTATTCAGTCGGCCTAAAAGCTGTTCTGAGGCATGACCCGGACGTGATCATGGTTGGGGAAGTCAGGGATGCAGAAACTGCCAAAATCGCAGTCCGTGCCGCATTAACCGGTCATTTGATACTAACGACCATGCATACGAGGGACGCTCAGGGCGCCATCTCCAGATTACTGGAATTTGGTGTCAGCTTACTTGAGGTTGAACAGACTTTGATTGGCGTGACAGCGCAGCGGCTGGTTGAATTGCGATGTCTTCCGTGTAAAGGGGACTGTGCTTTAGCTTGCAAAATGACTGCAAGGAATAAAAGGGCAAGTGTATATGAATTGCTATATGGAAAAAGCCTGGCTGAAGTTCTCCGGATAATGGGAGATGAAAAAGGAAAGGCAACGGTCAGCTACCGCCAATTAAAGGATGAAATCGGAAAAGCGGTTGCGATGGGCTATGTGGGATCTCAGGAATATGAACGGCTGGTCTACCATGAAACCAAAAAGTAAATGGAAGGTAAAAGAGCAGGCGGTCTTTATTTCGAAGCTAGGTGAATTATTGAATCATGGTTATCCTTTGGCGGAAGCTTTACATTTTCTTGAGTTTCAGGAATCAAAGAAGAAAGCGGAAGACTTCACTCAGGCTATAGCCGATTTAAGGAACGGCTACCCGTTGCACATGGTGCTGACCCATCTTAATTTTCATCCGCAGCTTGTAAGTTATATATTTTATGGAGAACAATATGGCGACCTGGAACGGGCGTTGAAAGAAGGTGGGCGATATTGGAAGAAAAGAATCGAGGATATGGATAAAGTAAAAAAGTTAATGGTGTATCCCGTATTCTTAGTATTTTTTGTAAGCATCGTTTTTTATATTCTTCAGAGTGTTCTCCTTCCCCAATTCCAGACCATCTATTTCACGATGGATGTCGATCAGCATATTCTCTTAAGATTAATGTCAGCCTCCACGTTCATTCTTCCAGCACTACCCTTCTTATTACTCGGATTGCTCCTATTCTTGTATGCACTCAAACGATTTTGGTTCAATGGATTATGCCCATTAAGGCAGCGAAGGATATTGATGGGAATTCCGATATTCGGGACGTTCATCAAATTATACGAAACTTATTTTTTTGCAAGCCAATTCAGTGGCTTGCTTTCCGGAGGACTATCGATTAACGATAGCATCAAATTATTCTCGATAAATCAACAGCAGCCTTTTTACCAAAAACTTTGCAATATCATCAAGGATGATCTGATCGAGGGCAGATCACTTGAAATGATTTTTCGGGAGCTCCCATATTTTGATGGGAATTTACCGGTGGTCGCTGCAAATGGTCAAAAATACGGCAGACTTGATGCCGAGTTACTTCATTACAGTCGTTTTATACTGGAGAAAATTGAAGAGAGAATGAATGCAATCTTGAAAATCATTCAGCCTCTAATGTTTTCACTGATAGGTCTTTTGATCATGTCCATTTATTTGGCGGTTTTGCTGCCGATGTTCTCACTGCTCGAAGGTTTATAGGATTTCATTTTTGTATTCCGGAGGTGAAAATGCCCGAAGGTCATCTGGTATTCAGATGCTTTTAGGAGCATGATGATATGTTGAAGAAAGTGATGAATGAACGTGGTTTTACCCTAATAGAAATGCTTATTGTTTTACTGGTGATATCCATCCTTTTGATTATAACAATCCCCAATATCACCAAAAACCAATCCACAATCCAGTCTAAAGGATGTGAAGCTTTCGTTAAGATGGCCCAAGCACAGGTGCAGGCTTATGAAATCGATAATGCTAAACTGCCCGGAAGTATCGGTGAATTGGAAAGTCAAGGCTATCTCAAACAGACATCCTGCCCTAATGGGAATGAAATTAGTTTGGATAGTAAAGGAAAGATAACGGTCGTTGAGTAGGAGAGAAGTGAATATACGGCATTCCGATGGTGGGTATACACTATCTGAAACCCTTATTGTCCTCGCTATTTTTGTACTCCTAATTTCCATCGGTCCTAATCTATATCCCAGCTTCACTAAAGGAATGGAAAATAGGCTTTTTCTTTCACAATTTCATGAAGATCTTTTCTATGCTCAACAGTATGCCATCAGTCATAAGAGCTTGATTTACCTCCATATTGATAATACCGAAAAGATTTATACCGTTTCGTCTTATAAGGAGGGGATCGTTTTAGAGAGAAGCATACCAGAGGATATCCAGTTTTTAAGCGGCACTTTGGGGTTCAGCTTTCATTTTAATCAATATGGAAATGCATCCAAAGCCGGAACGATTATGATTGATACCTCAAAGGGAAAGTACAAGCTGGTCCTCAATATCGGTAAAGGGAGGTTCCGGATTGAGAAATTGTAAAGGGTACGTCTACCTTGAGCTGATGGCCGCATTTTCTATTTGTATATTCCTGGCCCTTGCCATTTTACCAATTCTTGAAGAGGTATTGACGCAGCGGAAAGGTATTCCCGTAAGGACCGAAGCCCACCATTTATTATATGAAAGGTTGACGGCGTTCATGGATGGGGAGATTCAAGCAGTTGGTCAGGAGATCATTTACAAAAAAAGAAGCTTTGAATTGTTTTGGAAGGACCATGGGGATTTCCCGGGAATGATTGAAGGGTGTGTACGCTATGAACATGAAACGGGTAATTGGGAATCCATTTGTGATGCTGCGAAAAAATGATGGCTTTACGATGATCGAATTGCTTTTTTCTTTATTGATTTTAATGACGACGTCGCTTTTTGTTCTGCAGCTCTTCTCGATCATTCACAYCCAGATGAGGTCCGTTGATAAATTGCATCCTAAGGAGTGGGAGGTCTTTACCATGCAAGTGAAGCAGGAGGTCCGGAGTTCCAAAGCACAAGATGTAATGGGAAATAAATTATATTTGCTTTCAGGTGAACAATTAGCATCGCTGGAACAATATGAAGATAAGGTCCGAAGACGAGTGGATGGTATGGGGCATGAGGTCATCTTGCAGAACATTTCGGAATTCCAGGTCAATAAGGATGGCAGTGTCATTGTTATAAATATAACGGATAAAGCAGGGACTACTTTCAGTCGAAGATTTCATCCTTTCTTTAGGAATGATACGAAAATTGATGAATAATCAAAAAGGAGTCGTTTTCCCGATGGTCATGATTGTGGCGAGTGTTTTCATCATGTTCACGATACTAATGATCGACCAGTTTATCATTGATAAAAAGTTTTATAAAGAAGTGGAAGAGTCGCTTGTGGCCGACCATCTTGTCCATCTAGCCATCAAGGATGTGACGGCAGAGTGGGGCGAAGAGATTCCGAAAATCATCCAGGGGGAAATATCATATCCAAATGGTGTGGTGCGATATTCCTTAATGAAGCAAGAAGGTCCTTACGTCTATATCGAGTTTTCTTCCAAAACTAAAAATGATCGAGAGGGCAGTGTCATCATTCAATACGATAAAGAAGCGGGGGAAGTGAAAGAATGGTTGGAGAAGCAAGCTGTGTAATAGCAAAATCAACACCATTTTATTAGGGAACGCGACAGGTTTACGGTGAAGGGAGCAAGGAAAGGAATAAAAAAAGCGTAAACCGGACATACTTTGCGTAGGGTGATGATTTTATATGTCTACAAACGCTTATATTAAATATCTGACGCAGCAGCTTGTCGAGTATTTCAATCTGACGAAAAAAGAACGAAAAGAAAAACGCCTTCACAGAAAAGAGGATAAAAACCAGGGTATGTCACATTGGTTTGGCATTGTCCCTTTTGCTTTGTCGATGTTTATAAGGAAAACGATCAAAAAGTAAAACAGATGTCCTGAACTTGGACATCTGTTTTTTTGTTCTTAACTTATCCCAACGCCCTATCTGATAGGTAAAATAATCCTCCGTTGATGATGGATATTCTGATGTTGGGTTCATATTGTGCTTTTAGTGCTTCTTTTTCGGTATAATAGCTCTCACTTTTTTCGTCCATATCCTTGTAAAAATGCTCCAATAAATTCAAGTCATTCTGCCAGCGCAGCATTGCTTCCTCCGCCCAGGAATGGTCATCATCCTCGAAACTGGTTCTGATGTATGTATCAAGTCTTGCCAATCCACTCTTGGGCATGATCAGAGGTGAAAGCGTAAAGGAATAATCCGGTATTTTCGGGGTGACGTTAATCGGTAAAACCCGATGGTGAAACCCTTCCATTATTTCACCCGAGATTAAATTCAGTCCGATTGACATGAAAGTATCTTTTTTGCGGTCGCATTGATAGGATATTTTCACATTCAGGGTCAGCCAAGGAAACAAAGGATTATTTCTGCCTTTTGATGGAGGCGTATTCTCAAAAAGTCTAGTATACCCTGCCAGCTTTTTGGTTGATTGAATAATCTGGTGAAGACGAGGGGAGCCAAAATGAATCATTTCTCCCTTTAAATCGGATGGAGCTTGTTCTGGATCGGTAATGAAAGTGATTTGTGCCGGGTTCGGAACACCTCCTGTTTTTTCTAGATAATGCCAATAAAAGGGTCTGTTCATTAATTCTTTATCCATCTCAATCGTCAATTGCACTGTAAGGTGGGTGGGTGCATTATCCAGTATTTCACAATCATTGGCTTTAAAGAAAGTGATTAAAAAATCATGAATTTCCCGTTGCTGCATGAACCTCACCTTCCTTCATTGATTGAGCGAATTGGATCAACGATGAAAAATTATCCATCTTGACTTTCATTTCGCCTTCTGTTTTGGACTCGCCGACCACATCAATTAAATATTCTTCAATGTTGTTAATATCCAGTTTGGTTAGAATATCATCCAATTCACCGATTACTTTTTCAAATAAATTTATTTTTTCGTATAGTAACTTCAGTATATGTTCTTCAACTGTATTTTTCGTGGCAAAGTTATAAATCATCACATCTTCTTCCTGACCAAGGCGGTGAATCCGTCCAATTCTCTGTTCAAGCCTCATTGGGTTCCAGGGCAGGTCAAAATTAATCAAGTGATGGCAAAACTGAAGGTTTATCCCTTCCCCGCCAGCTTCTGTTGCGATTAATACCTGAATATTCTTTTGGAATAATTCTCGCATCCAGTCTTTCTTTCCGCGCTTAAAACCGCCCCGGAAAGGAACAGAAGAAATTCCATTCTGTTGTAGGTACCATTGGAGATATAGTTGAGTCGCTCTATATTCCGTAAAGATAATCACTTTGTCATCTATTTTCTTGATCAGTTCCAAAGCTTTTTCAGCCTTTGAGTTCTGGACCGTTTCATTCACTTTAGTAAATAAATCATCAAGCTTTGCCAAAAAATCAGGGGAAGGCTGATCGTATTTATCCCTCATATTCTTTAATGTATAAAAGACAGCCTCTCTGCTGCTGCATGCTTCCCTTTGGAGAGTGAGAGCCGAAAAGGCGCTTCCTTTTGATCCATCCGAAATTGGCTTGAATTTGGAAACAGCATCATACAATGCTTGTTCCGTTGGAGAAAATTCAATGGTGATGGTTTCCACATGCCGTTTTGTCCATTCAATGCCAGTATCGGCCCGCCGGTTTCGAATCATGACAGTATTGACCAGTTCCTTTAGGTGTTCATCTTCAGTTATGTTCCGGCCTTTCCCTTTATACTTTTCCGAAAAGAGCGAAGCATTTCCCAAGTGGCCCGGTTTCAATAACGAAACGAGGTGGAATATCTCCTCGACTTTATTTTGAATCGGAGTGGCTGTCAGGAGTAAACAAAATTTCTTTTTCAGATTTTGGACGAATTCATAGTTCTTCGTCTTATTATTTTTAAGTTTATGAGCTTCATCAATAATGATGAAGTCATATTCCTGAGTAAAGATGATATCTCGATGTGGAGCGCGTTTCGCTGTATCAATGGATGAAATGACCACATCACAGGAGTCCCAGACATAACTTTTTCTCTGAACGACTGCCGGAATATGAAACTTGGTATTCAATTCAAATGCCCATTGTGTGACAAGGGAAGCCGGAACAAGGATCAATACTTTTTTTACAAGGCCCCTAATCATATACTCTTTTAGGATCAAGCCTGCTTCAATTGTTTTTCCCAGCCCTACCTCATCAGCCAAAATGGCTTTTCCATTCATCTTTTCCACTACTTGCTTCGCCGCTTCCAATTGATGGGGAAGCGGGGTTAGCTGAGGAAGGTGCTTGGGCGCCTGTAAACCTTCAAAATCAGGGATGATAAGGTTTTCCTCCATTTGAACCGCCAACTTATAAAGCTCCCAATTTCCCCATGGACCGTCATTTTCCATCTTTTGCAGAAACTCGTCATTCCATTCAGAATTGAAGGATATATTGATTTTCATAGAAATAACTCCCTCTTAAATCATAATTTCCTTAATATAAGGTCAAAACCCGAACATTTCATATGTGAAGTAAGAAAAATATTTCTTTTTCAAAAAATATTGCAGAGATAAGTTTCTTAGGGTAGGATATAAGTATATTTAGAAAATTCCAATTTCCAAACGCTACAAAGAATGTTTGTACATCGATTTTGCAGTTCGCGTTTTCTTAGTATGGGCTATAGGCTCCTAATTTATCCAAGATTACTGAAGGAGATCAGTCAAACGGTTTCTGAAGTTTTAGGAGAATTGGCAGAGAATGCATTCCATTTATGCTCAAAGGTTTTACCGATGCTTGGGGCTTATTGGCTTCCTTTCAATGGTAGACCATTTATATGCGGGTGAAGATAAGGGGAGAGACTACGGATGTAGCGCCGAAGGAGCAAACTTAGCAGTGAATCTCTCAGGCAAAAGAACTCTTATTGGACGCAACTCTGGAGAGCGCCGCCCGTTATGGGACGGCCACCAAAGGGGAAAACCTATTACATAGGTAAACTTTCAGGTTTCAGGACAGAGAAAAAGCTCAAACGGGCTTTCTCTGTCCTTTTTTGTGCTTTTTTCACATCATGAATCAGCTTGTATCTGATGCGTAATGACAAGAAGCTTTTGATAATGAAGCCAATTAATTTTTAAAAAAATCTGAAGGGGGTCATTTTTTGACCAATTTAAAAAGAACACCACTATTTGAGGTTTATCGTGAATACGGAGGTAAAACGATTGATTTTGGCGGCTGGGAACTTCCTGTCCAATTTTCAGGTATAAAGGATGAACATGAAGCCGTACGGACAAAAGCGGGGTTATTTGATGTTTCCCATATGGGGGAAGTCGATGTTAAGGGGCCTGGGAGCCTTTCCTTTTTACAGAAGATGCTGACCAATGATATATCAAAGCTGCAACAGGGCGGGGCCCAATATACCGCCATGTGTTATGAAAACGGAGGCACGGTTGATGATCTTATCGTGTATAAAAGGGCTGAGGACGACTATCTGCTCGTGGTCAATGCAGCGAATACAGAAAAAGATTTCAATTGGCTGCAAGCTAATTTAACGGAAGATGCGCAAATTACGAATGTCTCAAGTGACTATACACAGCTGGCACTTCAAGGACCAGCTGCAGAGAAGATATTACAAAAACTATCGGGAAGTACTGACTTAAGTGAAATTGGATTTTTCAAGTTCAAGGATGATGTCATGATTAACGGTATCTCCACGCTGGTTTCCCGTACTGGATACACTGGTGAAGATGGTTTTGAAATATATAGCGACAGTAAAAATGGCCCTGCCCTTTGGAAGGCGATTATGGATGCCGGTAAGGAAGAGGGGGTTCAGCCGATTGGTTTAGGTGCTCGTGATACCCTGCGTTTTGAAGCAAAACTGCCGCTGTATGGGCAGGAGCTTTCAGCTGACATCACCCCGATAGAAGCCGGGATTGGTTTTGCAGTAAAAGTGGATAAGGAAGTTGATTTTTTCGGGAAAGCCGTTCTTGCTGAGCAAAAGGAGAAAGGRGCTCCCCGCAAGCTTGTGGGAATTGAAATGATTGACCGTGGCATTCCACGTCATGGGTATAAGGTCTACAGCGGTGATGAAGTCATTGGCGAGGTCACGACTGGTACCCAATCGCCAACATTGAAGAAAAACGTTGGATTGGTACTTATCGATAAGGAATTTTCGGTGCTGGATGCGGAAGTCGAAGTGGAAATCCGTTCCAAACGTTTGAAAGCCGTTATAATACAAACACCTTTTTATAAAAAACCACGTAAATAGAGGGGAATGGTCATTAGATGAAACATCGTTATTTACCCATGACAGAGCAAGATAAACAAGAAATGCTGGAAGAGATAGGGGTATCCGCTGCTGAAGAACTTTTCAATGATATCCCTGAAAGCGTTCGTTTTCAAGGAGAATACGATATCAAGCCTGCTAAATCGGAACCTGCATTAATGAAAGAATTATCAAGGCTTGCTGCAAAGAATGCGGACCTTAAAAATTATGCTTCCTTCCTTGGTGCGGGTGTCTATGACCATTACGCGCCGGTCATCGTCGATCATGTTCTTTCCCGTTCTGAGTTTTATACGGCGTATACACCGTATCAGCCTGAAATTTCACAGGGCGAGCTTCAAGCAATCTTTGAATATCAAACGATGATATGTGAATTGACGGGCATGGATGTGGCTAACTCCTCCATGTATGACGGCGGGACGGCGCTGGCTGAAGCAGCGATGCTTGCTTCTGGACAGACAAGGCGGAAGAAGATTCTCATTTCAGGAACCGTTCATCCTGAATCAAGAGAAGTTGTGAAGACATATGCGAAAGGGCAACGCGTGGAAGTGATCGAAATTCCTCATAAAGACGGTGTGACGGACTTAGCTGCTTTAAGGGAATTGGCGAATGATGACATTGCRGGAGTGATCGTGCAATACCCGAACTTTTTTGGCAGGATCGAGCCATTGAAAGAAATGGAAGAAATCATTCATGGCGTCAAGTCCATGTTTATCGTTTCCAGTAATCCGCTTGCATTGGGAGCTTTGACATCCCCTGGTGCACTCGGTGCAGATATCGTAACGGGGGATGCTCAGCCATTCGGCATTCCAGCGGCATTCGGTGGCCCTCATTGTGGATATTTTGCGGTTACTAATAAACTTGTACGGAAAGTTCCGGGCAGACTCGTCGGTCAAACGGTCGATGAGAATGGAAAAAGAGGGTTTGTCCTGACGCTTCAAGCTCGTGAACAGCACATTCGCCGTGACAAAGCCACATCCAACATTTGTTCCAATCAAGCTTTGAATGCCTTGGCCGCTTCTGTTGCAATGACCGCCCTTGGGAAAAAGGGTGTCAAAGAAATGGCCGTGCAAAATATTCAAAAAGCACATTATGCGAAAAAAGCAATTATGGCAAAAGGGGTGGAAGTGATTTTCGACGGTCCTTCGTTTAATGAATTTGTCATTAAACTGCCTGCTCCGTTTTCAGAGGTCAATAAAAACCTTTTTGAAAAAGGGATGATCGGCGGCTTCGATTTAGGGACGGTTTATCCTGAATTGAAAGACCATATGCTGGTTGCGGTAACCGAACTAAGAACAAAAGAAGAAATTGATGCACTTGCGCAGGAATTGGGGGATCAACATGAATAATCAAGATCAATCACTCATTTTTGAAATCAGTACTTCCGGCCGGATCGGGTACAGTCTGCCAGAAATGGATGTTGCAACTATTCCGCTCGAAGAAATTCTTCCTGCCGACTACATCCGTGAAGAAGAGGCAAAGCTTCCTGAGGTGTCCGAACTGGATATCATGCGTCATTATACTGCACTTTCCAAACGGAATCATGGGGTGGATTCGGGTTTTTATCCGCTTGGTTCATGCACGATGAAATATAATCCGAAAATTAATGAAAATGTGGCACGTTTCAACGGTTTTGCCCATATCCATCCATATCAAGATCCCGCTACTGTACAAGGAGCATTGGGACTATTATTTGATTTGCAGGAACACTTAACGGAAATCACCGGGATGGACCAAGTGACATTACAGCCTGCAGCAGGTGCCCACGGTGAATGGACAGGGTTGATGATGATTCGCGCTTTTCACGAAGCGAATGGAGATACAGAACGGACGAAAGTGATTGTACCTGATTCGGCCCATGGTACGAATCCTGCCTCTGCCACTGTTGCCGGACTAGAAACGATTACAGTGAAGTCCGATGAAAATGGGTTAGTCGACCTTGAAGATTTAAAACGTGTTGTCGGACCGGATACGGCGGCCTTGATGCTGACGAACCCCAATACATTGGGATTGTTTGAAGAAAATATTTTGGAAATGGCACAACTTGTCCATGACGCAGGTGGGAAGCTTTATTATGATGGAGCGAATCTGAATGCAGTCCTATCAAAAGCACGACCGGGTGACATGGGCTTTGATGTGGTTCATTTAAATCTCCATAAAACATTCACAGGCCCGCATGGAGGCGGCGGCCCGGGTTCTGGTCCTGTAGGTGTGAAGTCCGACTTGATTCCTTACTTGCCTAAACCTCTTATAGTCAAGCAAGGTGAGCAATTCGTCCTTGATTATGATCGTCCGCAATCCATTGGCAGGGTAAAACCTTATTATGGTAATTTCGGAATAAACGTGAGGGCATATACGTACATCCGTTCAATGGGTCCTGATGGCCTTAAAGCCGTCACAGAGAACGCGGTCATCAATGCCAATTATATGATGCGCAAGTTGGAACCTTATTTTGACTTACCATATAATCGTCATTGTAAGCATGAATTCGTATTAAGCGGACGCCGGCAAAAGAAATTGGGGGTAAGGACTCTCGATATAGCTAAAAGATTGCTGGATTTCGGGTATCATCCTCCAACCATTTACTTCCCGTTGAACGTGGAAGAAGGAATGATGATAGAACCGACTGAAACCGAGTCAAAAGAAACGCTGGATGCGTTCATCGATGCGATGATCCAGATTGCCAAGGAAGCGGAAGAAACTCCGGAAATCGTTCAGGAAGCTCCGCATACAACCGTTATAAAGCGGCTTGATGAAACTCTTGCTGCAAGAAAGCCCATTTTGCGTTATCAAGCCTAGATTAGTAGCTTACACGAAAAAAATCCCTGCCTTCCGGCGGGGATTTTTCATGTTTATGTAAGATTCCATTAAAGTCCAACTGTTGACTTTCTTTACTTGAGCTAAGGAATTAAAAAGAGCCCATGCCGAGATGGGGTCTTATTTCTTTGCTTTGATTTTCCCGGTCCACATCTTGAAACCGCCCTTTAAGTGAAAAAGTTCCCTGTAGCCCTTTTTGTATAGCATGGCTGCAGCTCTGCCGCTGATGATTTCGCTTTGAGCGTACAAATATACAGGCTTGTCCGGCCTAATTTCGACCAAGCGGGTTTTCATTTGAGTCATAGGGATGTTTCTTGCGCCTAAGATATGACCATTTTCGAAATCATTCGGTTCCCGCACATCGATTAGCTGCACTTTTCTGTAGTTGGCGATAAATTCGTCCTGTGTTAGTGTTTTAACGATTTTACGCTGGCGGTACCAATTAAAAAGTGAATACGCAATAACCACTCCGAGGATGATGAGCAGTGTATATAATATTTCCAAACATAAAAACTCCCTTCTACCTTAACGAATACAGACAATCTTTATTATATAATTGCTTTACCCAATAATCAAAAAGAATTTTCATCAAATTCTTCATGACTTGATAGCACTTTCTTTTTTAGAGTGTTAAAGTCTGTTAAACTACTACATGTGAGTTTTTTGTGGGGGATTGAAAAACGTCTATCGAAACGAGGGGTAAGGATGACTAAAGAAAAATGGGGTTTTATAGATTCGGGGTATTGTTCACCGGCTTTTAATATGGCGCTGGACGAAGCCCTGTTAAACTGGCAAAGCAAAGGGGAAATTCCGCCGATCATACGCTTTTACGGCTGGGATCCAGCGACATTGTCGATCGGTTATTTTCAAAAGGCAGAAGCGGAGATTGATCTGGAAGAGGTCAAAAGGCAGGGCCTTGGTTTTGTTCGCAGGCCGACAGGAGGACGAGCGGTACTGCACGAACATGAATTGACTTATAGTGTAATCGTTCCAGAATCCTATCCGGGAATGCCAACCACCGTTACTGAAGCTTATCGTGTCATTTCTGAAGGAATATTGATGGGATTCAGGAATCTTGGATTGGATGCTTATTTTGCCGTGCCTCGAAGCGAACAGGAAAAAGCGGCTTTAAAATCGCCCAGGTCTTCCGTCTGCTTTGATGCACCTAGCTGGTATGAACTGGTCGTTGAGGGCAGGAAGGTCGCTGGCAGTGCTCAAACCAGGCAAAAAGGCGTCATCCTTCAGCACGGGTCCATTTTGCTTGAGCTTGATGATGATAAGCTCTTTAGCGTATTTAAATTCTCAAATGACAGGGTTAAAGAGAGAATGCAAAAAAACTTAAAAAACAAAGCTGTGGCCATGAATGATATTGCCGGGAGAAAGATAACCATCCCTGAAGCGAAAGAAGCTTTCGAAAAAGGTTTTGCCGAAGGACTTTCGGTCGATTTAGAGCCATATGTCCTCACCGAAAAGCAATTGCTGGAAGTGAAAGCAATAGCTGAAAGCAAATATGAAAGCGATGAATGGAATTTCATGAGATAGAGGAAGCATAATTAGAGTGGATAATAAAAAGTTTTTTCAGATTTGTTTGACCGAATAACACATCCCTTGCAGGGATAAGCCCTAAAAGGGATGGGGAAAAAGCAAGGTCCAAATTAATTGAAATCTGATGAAAAATTATTATAAATCGACATTTTCCTCCCTTTTGCTAACTATATTAATTGATTTAACGTTTGACAAAATTAAAAGTTATTCAAAACAAACACAATATATAGTAGTTGAAATATTTAATACGATACTATATGTTGATTTTTGAGTTTCGCTATGATAAATTTAGGGTACTTGTTAAGCGAAACGGACATGTAAGGCTACATAAGGATTTTTGCGGCAGCAAGAACGGATCATGAAACATATAAAGGAGAGGGAATTATGTCGGTTGTAATAAAAGAAGCTTTAAAGGTTGATCTAGAAAGGTTGAATAAGGATATTTCTTTATTTCCCCAGGTTCACCCTGTAACTGCTGATATGAAAATGGCGCATAAGGGAGTGTCCCGTCTAGTCATGCTTGACCGCTATTCTTTTAAGGATACTGAAAAAATCACACTCTCGGCAGGCGATTTCGTCGTGTTGACGATTAAGGAAGATCCGAAATTCCCGGCAAGGGGTCTCGGTTACATCGTTGAAATTGATTGGGAAACCAAAAAAGCCAAGGTATTGGTGGATGAAGAATTCCGTGGCGTATTGGATAATCCGGAAGAAGTTGAGACGGGAATTGTAAACCGTCCGTTGGATATAATCGAAAAGCCTCTTGAAATATACTATGAACAAATTGCGAAACGTAATGCAACGGGATTGGCATCAGTGGAAACCACGGAAGAAAAAAGAACGGAATGGTTCAATAAATTCTATGAAGAATTAAAGAACCTTAATTTCGTCCCGGCAGGCCGAGTATTATACGGTGCAGGTTCCAATACGGATGTTACTTATTTCAACTGCTATGTAATGCCATTCGTACCGGATTCACGTGAAGGTATTTCAGAACATAGGAAACAAGTGATGGAAATCATGAGCCGCGGCGGCGGAGTGGGTACGAACGGATCGACACTGCGTCCAAGAAACACTCTGGCAAAAGGGGTAAATGGAAAATCCTCGGGTTCAGTGTCATGGCTTGACGATATTGCAAAACTGACGCATCTTGTTGAACAGGGCGGCAGCAGACGAGGCGCGCAAATGATCATGCTTGCTGATTGGCATCCCGATATTGCAGAGTTCATCATTTCCAAAATGCAAAATCCAAGGATTTTGCGTTACCTAGTGGAAAACACTAAAGACGAAGCCATCAAGAAATATGCCACGGATAAATTGAAATTCACGCCGCACACGGAACAGGAAACGGCTATGTATCAAGGGATCATCAATTATAAGGAGATTCCTGGCCAAGGCGGGTTCAGCGAGAAAATCATTAGGGATGCAGAGGAAAAGATCCGTACAGGCGGAACATACAGTGTTCATAATTCGGATTTCTTGACTGGAGCCAATATCTCCATTTGCCTGACCAAGGAATTTATGGAAGCGGCTGAACAAGATGCGGAATATGAATTGCGTTTTCCTGATGTTGAAAGCTATAATGCCGAAGAAATGGCCATTTACAATGAAGAATGGCATAATGTCGGCGATGTTCGCGAATGGGAGAAAATGGGTCATAAAGTCCGTGTTTACCGTAAAATCCGGGCTAAAGAGCTTTGGAACTTAATAAACATTTGTGCAACATATTCTGCTGAACCAGGTATTTTCTTTATCGATAATGCTAATGAAATGACGAATGCCAAAGCATACGGTCAACAGGTTGTAGCCACGAACCCTTGTGGAGAACAGCCATTGGCTCCATATTCAGTATGTAACCTTGCTGCTGTCAATCTGGCTGAAATGGCTGATAAAGAAAGCAAAACGGTTAATTTCGAGAAACTTAAGCAGACAGTTGAAGTCGGTGTGCGCATGCAGGACAATGTCATTGACGCAACTCCTTATTTCTTGGATGAAAACAAAAAACAGGCACTGGGCGAGCGACGGGTTGGACTAGGTGTAATGGGTCTGCATGACCTGTTGATCTACTGTGAAACGGAATATGGCTCTGAAGAAGGAAATATCCTGGTTGACAAGGTGTTTGAAACGATTGCGACAACAGCTTACAGGGCTTCGGTGGAACTTGCTAAAGAAAAAGGCAGTTTCCCGTTCCTGATCGGGTCAACGGACAAAGAAACCAATGAGCTTAGAACATGTTTCACACAAACCGGATTTATGGAAAAAATGCCGGAAGATATCAGGGAAAGTGTTGCTGCACATGGTATCCGTAACTCTCATTTATTGACAGTGGCTCCTACGGGAAGTACAGGAACGATGGTTGGGGTATCAACAGGTCTTGAACCGTATTTCTCCTTCACGTATTTCCGCAGCGGCCGTCTTGGTAAATTCATTGAAGTTAAGGCTGACATTGTACAGGAATACTTGGATCGCCATCCAGAAGCCGATACAGAAGAGCTTCCAAAATGGTTCATTTCCGCTATGGAATTAGCTCCAGAAGCACATGCTGATGTTCAATGCATCATTCAACGCTGGATTGACAGCTCGATCAGCAAGACGGTCAATGCTCCAAAAGGATATACTGTCGAACAAGTTGAAAAGGTATATGAACGTCTATACAAAGGCGGAGCAAAAGGCGGAACGGTATATGTGGATGGCAGCCGTGACAGTCAGGTCCTTACGCTCAAAGCGGAAGAAAACCAAATGGACGAGCAGCTTGAAATGGATGAATTGACAAATGTGGAAGAAAAGAAAAAAGTTGTATTGGTCGATACGATAAATGAGCTGCGTTCGACGAATGTTACAATTGGTTCGGAAGTGGGTAACACTTGCCCCGTATGCCGTAAGGGTGAAGTTCAGGAAATGGGCGGATGCAATACGTGCACGAATTGCGGAGCGCAATTGAAATGCGGGCTATAAGCTGATGCAAAGGAAGTCGTTAAGTATGCTGCAAAGCTATCTTAACGGCTTTTTTTTAGAGTCATTAATCCAGGGCAGTGACAGTCTGTTCAATTAAATACCAATAAAGAAGACCGAATCATCGTAAATTCGGTCTTCTTTTCACGTTCAATCAACCATTTTCATTTTGCTGCCCTATTTCCTTTTCGGCTAGATATTGGTTGCCATCTTTCAATACCGAAAATTCATCGACAGAATCTCCCGGTATATTCCTTGGATTTGGAAATTTATTATCTGTTTGAACGGTGATCGTTTGTTTTCCCATTCCATTTGTCAAGAAGTCTTGTTTATTAGCCATATCGCATCTCCTTCATTTTGAATTTCCAAGTAAAAACAATCATGAGGATAAAAGAATAAAGAAAAACTATCCTTATCAATTAGATTGTGTAGTTCGATTGAAAGTATGAACAAATCGAAAAAAGAATGGAGATCGAAATGAAACCATTTATGCCACAGTTAGTATATATCGAGCCAAGGGCATTGGAATACCCGCTTGGCCGGGAATTGAAGAAGAAATTTGAAGATTTGAACATTGAAATCCGTGAGACCACATCTCATAACCAAATTAGGGATCTTCCTGGAGAAAATGATCTGCAAAAATATCGTGTCGCCAAATCGACACTCGTAGTAGGAATCAGAAAAACTTTGAAATTCGATTCTTCAAAGCCATCTGCTGAATATGCCATCCCTCTTGCTACAGGGTGCATGGGGCATTGTCACTATTGTTATTTACAGACGACACTCGGATCAAAGCCATATATTCGGACATATGTGAATCTTGACGAGATTTTCGAGGCAGCCGAAAAATATATAAATGAGAGAAAGCCTGAAATTACCYGTTTTGAGGCAGCCTGTACATCGGATATCGTCGGAATTGATCATTTGACACATTCGTTAAAAAGGGCCATAGAGTATTTTGGGAAAAGTGAATATGGGGTTCTTAGGTTCGTCACTAAATTCCATCATGTCGATCATCTGTTGGATGCTGAACATAATGGAAAAACGAGATTTCGCTTCAGTATAAATTCACGTTATGTGATAAAAAATTTCGAACCCGGGACTTCGAGCTTCGAAGAACGGATGGAAGCGGCACGTAAAGTGGCAGGTGCCGGATATCCCCTGGGTTTTATCGTAGCTCCAATATACCGTCATGAAGCATGGAAGGAGGGCTACCATGAATTATTTGAACGGTTGAGTGAGGCCTTAAAAGGGGTGGATATCCCTGACTTGACTTTCGAATTAATCCAGCATCGTTTCACTGGTCCAGCAAAAAAAGTGATTCAAAAAAACTATCCGAAAACAAAATTGGAACTGGACGAAACGAAGCGTAAATATAAATGGGGCCGATATGGAATTGGTAAATATGTTTATCAAAACGAGGAAGCGGCAGAACTGGAAACGACCATTCGTGGGTATATAGCGGAATTTTTCCCGAAAGCGGAAATTCAGTATTTTACCTGAATCAAGGCAATTTTCTTTTTGAAACTGTCATAAATCGCTCTAATCCTGCTTAGAAATGTAAAGACCGGATTAGGGGAGGGCAGCTATGATTATTGACGGCGTTTTTTCCGGAGGTGGGATTAAAGGCTATGGTTTAGTGGGAGCCCTGCAGGAATTAGAAGAAAAGGGATTTGAATTCCATCGAACAGCAGGGACGAGTGCAGGATCCATAATTGCAGCATTCGTAGCGGCTGGGTACACGGGAAAAGAAATGGAAAAGTTTTTTCTTGATATAGATTTAAGCGGCCTGCTGGATAAAAGGCGTGGTCTTTTGCCTATCCCATTTGCCAAATGGCTTCTTTTATACTGGAAACTGGGCCTTTATAAAGGCAACGCCTTGGAAGCATGGGTCGCCGGTAAACTTGCCGAAAGGAATGTAGTCACCTTTAAGGATGTTCGGCCGAAATCACTCCGTATCATAACCTCTGACATTTCAAATGGGAAATTGGTCGTACTGCCTGATGATTTGCCTAATTATGGAATAGACCCGAGCACTTTTCCAGTGGCAAAGGCAGTAAGAATGAGTTGCAGCATTCCGTATTTCTTTGAGCCAGTCAAACTTAATGTCGGAAAAAGCAAGTTCCTTTTTGTTGATGGAGGTGTGTTAAGCAATTTTCCAATGTGGTTATTCAATTCAGATCATGTTAGAAAGGAAAGACCGGTCATTGGCCTGCGATTAAGCGTCGATGAGATATGGAAACCGCATGAGGTGGATAATGCGGTTGAATTGTTCTCCGCACTATTCAAAACGATGAAAGATGCCCATGATGCTAGGTATATTTCCAAGAAACACGTCCATAATATTGTATTCATCCCGATGAAGGGAATTTCTGCAATGGATTTTAATTTGAATGATGAAAAAAAGGGTGAATTGATCAATAACGGCAGGCAGTGTACGAAGGAATTCCTTAAAAAATGGACTTATTGATAATAAATAAAAAATCGGGCTCTTAAAAAGAAGCCCGATTTTTCTTTTTATTCTTTTTCCCTTCGATGACGGTTAAGTGACTATCCGTTTTCTTTCTCCATTTTATTTTCTTTGATGATTTTGCTGCAGAGAAGCTAGCCACATTATCTTTTTTCGAAGTTCGGTTTTTTAGCCTTTTTTTCGATTGGCGGGCAGCCTTTCGGAATGCTTGCTGCTCTTTCTTAACTGGTTTTCCCTTTGTTAATCCGGTATAAATCATATAAATAATCCCTGCGACAATGGCTATTATGAGAATATTTCTAAAAAAGCCAATCGGGTCATTAAATAGTCGGCTCAATAGTCCGAGGACTCCGAGGGCGATGATTCCGTATATCATGAAAGATATGAAACGTTTCAACAAAGACACCTCCTTAAGAGCATCATAAGCATTTTTAGCTTATTTTAAACATTCTAATTGTGAAATATTTGAAAAAAATGAAGATCATTCATTTAGTTAGTATATGATTTTTCATCATCAAAATGTGTATAGATGTTTTACACAATTACATCCGATTCTAAACCTTTTTCGGTCTCTTTTTCCATCCTCAACAGTTCTTGGAAGGATGCCAATGCGACTTCGACTTGATCATCGGTAGGGGCTTTGGTTGTCAATAACTGAAGCCAAAGGCCGGGATAGCCAAGGTAACGCAGGATGGGTGTGTCCCTTACTTTGTTAGTCAACTGCAAGACTTCGAATGCTATGCCGAGTACGACGGGGATAAGCAAAATGCGATTGACGACACGAACCCATAGCGGATCTATTGGTACAAGAAGATAGACAAACATCCCTACAATGACAGTAAATAAAATAAAACTGCTGCCACAGCGATAATGAAGGCGGGAACTTGCCTGCACATTTGCAACCGTCAATTCTTTTCCGCTTTCAAAGCAATTGATCACCTTATGCTCTGCTCCGTGATACTGAAAGACCCGCTTGATCAATGGCGTCAAGGAAACTACATAAATATATACGAGCAGTAAGATCAGCTTGAACAAGCTTTCCACTAATACCTGAGCCGTATGGCCACTGAAAATGGGTTCTGTCAATTTTGCGAGGAAGACAGGAATCAAGGTGAAAAGCAATTTCCCAAATAGGAAGGAGATCACACCGATCACGGCAACACCTAGCCAAAGACTTAATTTAGAGGGGTCTTTCGTCTCTTTTTTCGTTTCGACCTGTTTTTCCCCGTCTTCTTCTTCTTCTTCTTCATACTGTTCAGTTGAAAAGTTAAGATGTTTCGAACCGCTGGCACTTGACTGAATCAGTGATACGATACCCCGTAGAAACGGTATTTTTTTTAAGCGGTTTACAACAGGTTTCGATTCACGCGGCAGATGATAATATACAATCGTCGAATCTTTGCGGCGTACCGCAGTGACTGTGTGATGTTTGCCACCGAACATGACGCCTTCCACTACAGCCTGCCCTCCATAAACGGGTTTTTGAACCTCAGACATTTCTACACCAACCTAATAGTTATTCACGTAGCTCTCTCATGGGTGCTAACATGTGTATTATCAAGCATCACAAGGGTTTAAGGCGGTCCTCCAAAATGGAATGGAAGCTTTATCCCCTGCAATTGCTTTTTGAATGTTGAATCACAGGAAGGTATTATCCTGTGTACATTATAAATTTCAACAGAGGAAGGGGATTTTCCTCTGAAAAAAGCAGATTATTTATGATTTAATCATACAGAATTAATCACAAAACCTCTAGTGATTCTCCTCCCCGATAATAAAAAAAAATAGTTCTATTTAACAAAGGGCATACTACGTAGC